>CAZRGD010000001.1:0-29071 GCA_964599505.1 uncultured Nitrospirota bacterium
TCCCCAGCAGCAGCGGTGCCACGCCGCGGGTCATCCCCCGGCAGTTGACCACCAGGATGACCGGCGCGGCGACGGCGCGGGCCAGGGCCGCGGTGGAGTCGCTGCCGTCGATGTCGACGCCGTCGTGGAGGCCGATATTGCCCTCGATGATCGCCAGCTCGGCCCCGGCGGCGGCCGCGGCGAGGGCGGGGAGGATGCCGTCGTCGCCGTGGAAGAAGAAGTCGAGGGTCGCACACGGTCGCCCCGCGGCGAGGGTGAGCCACATGGGGTCGATGAAGTCCGGCCCCTTCTTGTACGGCTGTACGGCCGCGCCGGCCTCGGCGAAGGCGGCGGCCAGGGCGATGGAGAGGGTGGTCTTGCCGGAGGAGCGGTGGGCGCCGGCGACCACCAGGCGGTCAAGGGCGAGGCTCAAGGTACGGCCCCGGCGGCGTCCTCGATCGCCCGTTCCACGAGTCGCCGCGCCTCCTCCATGCGACCGGCGGCCACCAGGTCGGGGAGCGGGCCGTCGAGGAGGGTGGTGAAGAGGCGGTGGCGGTCTCTCTGGGTGGCGAGACGCGCCTTCGCCTCGTCGCGGAAGCTCCCCAGCAACGAAGCAAGCTCCCCGACCCGTGGCGGCAGGGCGTCGCCGAGGATGAGGCGCAGGCGGCCGGCGAGGGCCGGGCTGGTGCCATCGGTGGAGATGGCCACCAGGATCGGATCTTCGCGCACCACCGACGGGACGTAGAAGGTGCACGCGGGGGGGCGGTCGACCGCGTTGAGGAAGATCCGCCGTCGGTCGCACTCCTCGGCGAGCCACCGGTCCACCGTGTCGACGCCGCTGGCGCCGATGACCAGCCACATGCCGTCGAGGTGGTGCGCGACCACCTCCTCGCGCAATAGCTCGATCTCACCGCGGCGAGCGCGTTCTTTGAGGGTGGCCTCTACCTCGGGGGCGACCACCGTCACCCGTGCACCCGCTTCCAGGAGTGACGCGACCTTGCTCGCCGCGATTGCCCCGGCGCCGACGACGAGCACGGCACGACCCTGGAGGCGGAGCATGACGGGGTAGAGGCTGGGCATGAGTCCGACAGGCTCCTAACCCCCGGCGATGGTGAGGGGGAGGGGGGAGGGTGTGTAGAGGGCGGCCTGGTGGGTGCCACGGCGGTGGAGCTCCGCCAGCAGGTCGCGGTAGAGGCCCGGCTTGTCGTGGCACCACGCCTCGGAGAGGAGCAGGTTGGGCGGAGCATCACCGACCAGCCTCTGGAGCGCCACCGTCGGCGGGGTCCGTTCAAGGAAGTCCGCCACCCACGAGATGTAGATGGCGCGGTCGGGTAGGTGGATGCGCCCGGCTCGGTACGGCTCCGCGAGGTCGGTACCGTGGACGATGTGGAGGTTGTGCAGCTTCAGGCTGGTGTAGGGAAAGTGGGCGAGGGCCTCCGCAGTCTCCCGGATCTCCCGCCGCCCCTCCCCCGGAAGGCCGAGGATCGCGTGCAGGCAGAGGTCGAATCGTCGCCCCGCGGCGAGCTCCAGCGCCGCCCGGCTCTCGGCCCATGTGTGGCCACGGCGCACCCGGCGCAGGGAGGCGTCGTGAACCGTCTGGACGCCGAGCTCCAGGGTGACGTGGGTCTCGGCGGCGAGGGCGTCGAGGAGCGCCACGACCCCCTCGTCGATGCAGTCGGGGCGCGTGCCCACGGCGATCCCCACCACGTCCGGCTCTCCCTGGAAGAGTCGGTAGAGGCGGTCGAGCTCGGGGAGAGGGGCGTAGGTGTTGGAGAACGCCTGAAAATAGAGGATGTAACGGCTCTCGCCGTACCGTCGAGAGAGGTAACGGCGCCCCGCCTCGATCTGCGTCGCCAGGTCGCGGCGGTTGCCGCGCGAGCCGGCGGAGAAGGCGGCGTTGTTGCAGAAGGCACACCCCCCGGTACCCTTGTTGCCGTCGAGATTCGGACAGGTGAAACCGGCGTCGACGCACAGCTTACGCACCGGTCCGCCGAACCGGTCGCGGAGGTATCGGGAGTAGGGGCGGAAGGGGAGGGCGCGGCCGCTGAGCATGACGACGAGGGCACAGGAAAAGCTGGCGTGCATCTTGCATCACCCCCACAATGTGTGCGACCCCCTAATCCCTAGGAATCCCAATGCAGTTTACCCGAGCCACTGAATACGCCGCCCTTGGGGTGCTTCACCTGTCGACCCTAGAACCGGGGGTGGTGGTGAGTACCGAGGAGATCGCGCGGCGACGCAAGGTGCCGGCAAAGTTCCTCGCCGGGGTGACCCGCGACCTCGTGCGCGCCGGCATCGTCAACGCCCACCGGGGCCGCAACGGCGGGGTCTCCCTGGCCTTGCCGCCCGTGGAGATCACCCTGCGCGACGTCTACGAGGCGGTGGAGGGGAAGATGCACGTGGCCGACTGCATGCGTCCCCAGTCCCGCTGTGTCAGGCTCGGCGAGTGTGCTCTCACCGACGTGTGGCGCCGACTCCAGGACCGCCTCCTGGAGGAGCTGGCGGGGGTGACTTTTGAGAGCCTGGCGGCCACCGAGAGGGTGAGGTGCGATGGCCGGTGTGAGCAGGCCGTGGATGGGGATGAATCGGGACAGGATGCCCCATAAGAGAGATGGTGATAGTGGAACTTTACCCCGTTTTGCCGCCGTGTCGGTGTGGCTCTGGCGCACCTCCGGAAGGCGGCGTGAACAGACAGAAGGGGCTTGCCAATTCGCCTCATTTGCGGCATCCTCCCGCGCCGATGTCACGAGGCTGTGCGAGAGCTGGCGTGTGTGTCGCCGTGGCGTTTTGAAGTGGTCCAAAATTGAGTCCTAACGCAGTTTCGGTACGCAATCGTATGTGGAAGGGATAAGCGATGACGTTTGGTATTCTAATCCTTGAGGGTCCCTACAATCACCAGGCGTCGGACAGCGCGTATAACTTTACGAAGGCTGCGGTCGAAGCCGGTCATGGAATTCAGGGAATCTTCTTCTATCACGACGGCGTCTATAACGTGGCGAAGCTGATGGAGCCACCCCAGGATGACCGTAACATTGCCACCCGGTGGGCGGAGCTCGCCGAGAAGCACGATCTCGACCTCATCGTGTGTATCGCGGCGGGAAAACGTCGTGGCATCACGCCCGACGTGATTATCCCCCACGTTCGTATCGACGGTCTGGGGCAGTTGAGCGAAATTTGCGTCGAGGCCGACCGTATGGTCACCTTTGGAGATTGATTCAATGGCGAGAGATCGACTGACCAAAGTAATGTTTATCTGCCGCCAGGCACCTTATGGCTCGGTTTACGCCTATGAGGGGCTTGAGGTGATGCTGATTTTTGCTGCCTACGAGCAAGAATATGCGGCGGCCTTTGTCGACGACGGCGTACTCGACCTGAAGAAGGGCAAGGACTCGGCCGGAATCGGGATGAAGGAGTTTTCCACCACCTACCGGGTGATGGAGGATTATGGAATCGAGAAGGTCTACGTGGATGGCCAGTCCATGAAAGATCGTGGTCTGACCCCAGACGACCTGATGATCCCTGTAGAGGTTGTGGACCGTGACGCCATCGCCAAGGTGATGGCGGAGCAGGATGTTATCCTGCCGTTCTGATTGAAAAGGTCAATTTTAGGAGGCTGAACCTTGCTTCACACCGTCAATAAATCGCCGTTTGATCGTAGCGCCTTCGCAAGCTGCCTCTCGACCGCGCAACCTGATGACTATATCCTGTTATTCGAGGATGGCGTAATCGCGGCCAAGGCCGGTACCAAGTTCGAGCCGATGGTGAAAGAGGCCCTCGGTAAGAAAAAGGTCTATGCTCTTGGCCCGGATCTGCAGGCGCGCGGCATCGACGACGTCGTCGATGGTGTGGAGATCTGTGGTTACGCCGAGTTCGTTTCTCTGGCGGTCGATCACGTGATGTACGCATGGCTGTAAGTTAGGTATTTTCGGATTCAAGGCGCGAGGATCGTGGACAGGCACTTCATGAATCGTAATTTGTAGTAGCTGGCTCTAAGTTCGCATTGTTGTTCGAAAACCTACGGGAGGCGCCAGGTGAACAGGACACCGTGGATTCTTAGCTCCGTCGCCATCTTCGCACTCGTGTTGCTGGGTCCCTTCGTGATTAATACGGCGACCGGCCACCTGTTGAAGGGGGTGAATGGTCCGAACCCTCAGTCTTCCAAGTCTGGAGAAGAGTGTCTGCGGCCTGCTGGAGAGATGCGGGCACACCACATGAACTATCTCCACTCGGTGATGGACAGTATGAGGCACATGTGGGCATCCGGCATCGACATGGGCGAGGTCTCGATCGAGACGGATTTCAGCTTCGATAAGTGTCAGGAGTGTCATCCGACTCGCGGTGATTTCTGCGATCGGTGTCACGATTTCGTCGGTGTGGCCCCTAAGTGTTGGAATTGCCACGACTATCCGCAGACCGCCGCGGACATGTAAGGCGGTACTACATCTGTGCATAATCAGCCACGTGATCGTGGCTGCCTCAATAAACCAGATGGTTAACCGTGCCCTAGGAGATTGAACATGGCCAGCATCGAAGTGAACGGGAAGCAGCTCGAGGTCGACGAGGAAGGTTACCTTACGAATCTTGAGGACTGGAACATGGACGTCGCGAACTTCCTCGCCGCGCAGGAGGGCGTCGACATGACCGACAACCACTGGGAGGTCGTGAACTTCCTCCGTGATTACTACGAGGAGTACAAGATTGCACCGATGATCCGTATCCTCACCAAGGCGATTGGCAAAAAGCTTGGCGCCAACAAGGGCAATACCAAGTACCTCTACGAGCTCTACCCGGGTGGTCCGGCGAAGCAGGCGTGCAAGATCGCCGGTCTTCCGAAGCCGACCGGCTGCGTTTGATTCGGTGTGACACCATGCCTCACCGCATGATTTCTGCGGTGGCCTCCCCTTCGGAATTGCCCATTCCGAAGGGGAGGGCGAGGGTGTCTACGCTGGGAATACCCCCGCTGGATATGCAGGGTTGGGTAGTCGCGTAGGGCCCCACGGATACTCGCCAGAGAGGCCGAGATGACGACATTGTCGTTGGTCTACATCACCCTCTACTACATCGCGTTTGCGATCTTTTTGGGTGGTTTTCTGTTCAAGATTTGGCGCTTCGCCAAGACCCCGGCGCCGCTGGTGGTTGTGGGTACGCCGGCGGCAAAGAGCGGGGCCGGCACGGTGGCGCGCGTCGCCTCGGATGCACTCCTTTTCCGGAGTCTCTTCCGGGGGAATAAGTGGATCTGGGTAGGGGCATACTGCTTCCACTTCGGGCTCCTTTTCCTGATCTTCCGGCATTTCCGATACTTCATCTGGCCCCTGCCCGCGTGGTACAGCCAGGTGGAGCAACTGGTGGGTGTGACCGGTGGGGTGATGGTGGTGATCGGTATCCTCTGGCTTCTCGGCCGGCGGTTCTTTCACGCCCGGACTCGATATATTTCTGCCTTCTCCGACTATTTTGTCCTCTTCCTGTTGCTTGCGATCGCCTCGACCGGCTTGTTGATCAAGTTCCGTGTCCGGACCGACATCATCGCGGTGAAGACCTTCATGCTGGGGCTCGCGAGGCTGCACCCACAGCCGGTGCCGGCCGATCCATGGTTCTTGCTGCACTTCTCGCTGGTGCTCGCCTTGCTGGTCTATTTCCCGTTCAGCAAGCTGATGCACGCCGGCGGGATCTTCTTCAGCCCGTCGCGGAACCAGATCGATTGGACCCGCAGTACCGAACGGCGGCACGTCTCTCCCTTCGAGAACACGAAGTCTGCGTAGGAGCGCCCGGTGGCTGACATCGTTACCCCCAAGCTCGATGGCAAGATTCGCATCCCTCTGATGGAAGAGGGGGCTACTGCCCACTATCATATTCTGGAATCTTCGCCAGAGATCAACGAGGCGGTCGGTTATCCGACGGAGTTGGTGGATAACTGGCAAGAGAAGGCGATCGAGAAGTTCCGTGAGGTACTCGACACCAATAAATCGCTTCGCGTCTTCATGGATATCTGCGTGAAGTGCGGCTCTTGTACCGACAAGTGCCACTACTTCATTGGCACCCACGATTCGCGCAATATGCCGGTGGCGCGCCAGGAGCTGATGCGCAAGGTGTACCGGCGCTACTTCACCCTCGGGGGCAAGCTCTTTCCGAAGCTGGTGGGGGCGGAGGATTTCACCAAGGAGGTCCTCGACGAGTGGTACACCTACTTCCACCAGTGCAGTCAATGCCGCCGATGTTCCGTCTTTTGTCCGTACGGCATCGATACGGCCGAGATCTCCATGGCGGCCCGCCTGATCATGAATCACATCGGGCTGGGGTCGAAGTACAGCAACGAGATCATCGCCAAGGTGTACAGTACGGGTAACAATCTTGGCATCCCGGCACCCGCCCTCGCAGGGACGATGGAGTTTCTTGAGGAGGATGTAAAAGAGGAAACGGGCGTCGATGTCCGCTATCCGATAGATGAGAAGGGGACTGAAGTTCTTCTCATTGCGCCGTCCGCGGACTTTTTCAGTGCGCCCCACGTCGATTCGTTGATTGGCTACGGTAAGGTCTTCCACGAGGCGGGGATTAGCTGGACGGTAAGCTCCTATGCCTCGGAGTTTGCCAACTTCGGGATGTTCGTGGGTGATTTCCACGCCATGCGGAAAATCGCCCAGCGGGTCAAGGACGTGGCTCGAGAGTTCGGTGTCAAGCGCATCGTCGTCGGGGAGTGTGGCCACGCATGGCGCGTCGGCCACTCCTTCTGGAACACCCTCGTTGGGCCGTGGGACTTCCTCGACAGCCGCTATGTGGTGCCACAACACATCTGTGAGTTCACCCTCGATCTCATTAAGTCTGGTGGTTTGAAGCTCGACAAGTCAGCCAACGACGAGCGCATCGTCACCTTCCACGACTCGTGTAACGTCGCCCGTGCCTCCTCCATGGGCGGTTACGAGGGCGGCCAGTTCGAGGTGCCGCGTGAGCTGATCCGGTATACGTGCAACAACTTCGTGGAGATGGCCGAGGACACAATCAGAGAGAAGACCTACTGCTGCGGTGGTGGTGGCGGGTTGCTCACGGACGACCTTATGGAGCTTCGGGTCCAGGGGGTGTTACCGCGGGCACAGGCGCTTCATGCGGTGATGGAGAGTCACGGGGTGAATTACCTGGCCTTGATCTGCGCGATCTGCAAGGCTCAGTTCAACAAGGTCCTCCCGTACTACGATATCCCGATGGAGGTGGTCGGTGGCGTCCACCAACTCGTCGGTGACGCCATCGTTCTCGGGGGGGCGAAGCACGAGGTCTAACCCCCCCCTTCGCCTGAGGTGCAGTCGTGAAACCATCGAAGGATCGGCTGCCCCCTGACGCCGGCCACGTCGGTACGGTCTATCTGGTTGGTGCGGGTCCGGGCGATCCTGAGCTCCTCACCCTGCGCGGCGCGAAGCTCCTCGCCGAGGCGGAGGTGGTCGTCTATGACGCCCTCGTGCACGAGGAGATGTTGCGCCTCGCACACCCTCATGCAGACCTGGTCTTCATGGGGAAGCGGGCCGGGTGCAAGTCGCCGACCCAACCGGAGATCAACGAGCGGCTGATCTCCCTCGGTCGCTCCGGTAAGATGGTGGTTCGCCTCAAGGGGGGGGATCCCTTCGTTTTCGGCCGCGGTGGTGAGGAGGTGACCGCCTTGTCCGCGGCGGGGATCCCGTGTGTGGTGATCCCAGGGGTCACGGCTGGGGTCGCGGTGCCGGCATCTCTCGGGATTCCGGTTACCCATCGCGGTACTGCAGGCTCGGTCGCATTCGTCACCGGCCACCCGGGCAAGGGGCTCCCCGATCCGGTGGCGTGGGGCAAGATTGTTCACGCCGTGGATACGCTGGTGGTCTATATGGGGATGACGCGCCTGCGCGACATCGTCGCGGCGATGCTCGAGGGAGGGGCGGATCCCGAGACGCCGGCAGCGGTGATCGCCCATGGCACCACGGGCGCGCAGCGCCACGTGATTGCTCCCCTGGCGGAGCTGGCGGAGGCGGTGGAGCGCAAGGCGATCCCCACGCCGGCGATCATCATCATTGGCAAGGTGGTGGCGGAGCGGGAGACCTTCACTACCCTCGCAACGGTCGCCCTACCCACCGGCGTGCTCGGTTGAGCGGGGCGGGATAGAGTCTCCCTCCGCCACGTTCGGCGCTTCCCTCGTGCGGGAGGTGAAAGGGGGGGGATAATCTTGAAATTCGGAGGTCTGTAGCGACGCCATGGATAGGACCACGCGTGCCTTCATCTACTGCTCCCTCACCTACCTCGTTCTCGGTGTGGTTCTCGGTGGGGCCATGGGCGCGGACCCCGAGGGATGGATGGCCTATCGGTTTGTCCACGTCCATTTTCTCCTCCTCGGCTTCATGGGGATGATGGTCTATGGCGTTGCGTACTTCATCCTGCCGCGCTTCAACGCCGTCCCCCTCGCCTGGCCGCGTCTCGTTCCTTTTCATCTGTGGACGGCGAATGTGGGGTTGGTGGGGATGTGTCTGTCGCGTGATGGCCTCGTCTTGCCGGAGCCTTGGGTCGCCCCCTTTCCCGCCCTGGAGATTTTTTCGGTCTTTCTCTTCGTGGCCAACCTCGGTGTCACCCTACGGCGCGGCACGATCCGTACCCGAGGCCCGGTGGCGTCCCCGGCGGAAGGTGGCGGAGGAGAGGCCACCGCGGGAGCGCCACCGTCGGCATCCTCGGAGCAGCCGCTCTCTCCGCGTGATCGTTTCACCTTTACCCTTGATACGCCGGTGATGGAGCTCCTCGATCGTCTCCCCGGGGCGGCGGAGCAGCTCACCCGTCGGGGGGTTGCCGGGCTCGATGATCCGGCGAACCTCGCCCACCTCAGCCGCTTCAAGGTGACCGTGGGGCGGCTGGCGGAGAACCATGGGATCGATGGCCGGGCGCTGCTCGCCGGGCTCAATCGTGGTGCGGCTCCGCCTGCCGGTCCGCCGGCGCGGCCGCACGCCTCGCCGCTGAAGCTTTCCCTGGCCACCGAGGGCGGAGCGTCGGCCTCCGGGCCGGTGACGGCCGAGTCGATCATCGGCGAGGTGATCGATCGCTACCCCGAGGCGAGGGCGGTCTTCGAGCGGCGGTTCGGCTCGGGCTGCTTCACCTGCCCCGGTCAGGCGACCGAGTCGGTGGCCCAGGCGGCGATGATGCACGGGATGGAGGCGGAGACCCTGGCGGCGGAGATCAACACGGAGATTCAGGAGAAGAGTGATGGATGACACCCCATGGCCTTCGCCGCCCGCCGACGGTCCATTCAGCCTCTTGGATCGGGACGGTTACGGGCGCTGGTGTGACGCCAAGCTGGAGACGGCCCCGACGCGGATCGAGGAGCTGGTGGTGGAGGTGGTCGACCCGCGTAATCTCCGCGAGGCGGAGCACGCGGCGCTCCTGGATCGCTGCCGGCGCGCCAACATGGCGATCTACGTGAGCCCCACCGGGGGCGACGCGGACACCTCCATCCCGGTGGAGCTCGGTCGTCGTTTTGGCCTCACCCACCTCGACCACAACCCGGGGGCGGACGACGCCGGGATCACGGCGATCACGGTGGTGGACGGCAGCGGCTACATCCCCTACTCCAATCGCCCCATCTCCTGGCACACGGATGGCTACTATAACCGGTCCGATCGGCAGATTCGTGGCCTCCTCCTCCACTGCGTCGACCAGTCTGCGGACGGTGGTGAGAGTGGCCTGATCGACTACGAGCTCCTCTACATCGCCATGCGCGACGCCCACTCGGAGTACGTCGAGGCGCTCATGGCGCCCGACGTGATGACCATCCCGGGGAATATGGAGGATCCGCGGGTGATGCGACCGGACCGGAGTGGCCCGGTATTCTGGGTCGATCCGGAGACGGGGACGCTACAGATGCGCTACACCGCACGCCGGCGCAACATCTGCTGGAAGGATGCGCCGCTCGTGGCGGAGGCGGTGGCGTGGATCCGGGACTGGTGCACGACCGGGCCGCACTGCCTCCGCGGGACGCTCCTGCCCGGGTGGGGGCTCCTGTGTAACAACGTCCTCCACGACCGCACCGGCTTCGTCGATCAGGCGGAGCAACGTCCCCGTCTCCTCTACCGAGGTCGTTACTACGACCGGATCGCCGGGACCGGCCGCTGATCGTGGCGGTCGGCGGTGTGGCTTGGTCTCGGCGTCGGGGGTAGGCGCCACCGTCGGTGACCGTGGGGCAGCAAGGGTTGCCGCCTCGTACCCTGTCTTTTGGTTACGCCGTGGCCACCATCGCCGGGTTGAGGGTGAGGACGGTGCCGGGGGCCACCCGCGGCAGGTTGAGGCGCAGGGCAGAGAGGAAGGGGGTGGCGAGGTCGTCGCGCCCGCCGAGGCGGTAGATGACAGCACGTCCCTGGGCCGATCGGCCGAGGAGCCGGTCATAGACGATCGCCTCGATGGTCGCAGGGGGGAGGAGGGCGGGGTGGTGGATCACCGCGCGCAGCTCCCGCGCGCCATGCCGTTCCACCAGCCCGCGTGTTCCGAAAGGCGCATGGCCGACGGTGTCGAGGTGGCTGGGATCCGCCTGGATCAGGGCGAAGGAGAGGATCTCCCCGGGTGCCAGGTTGTCCGCCATCGCCTGGAAACCGGCCATTCGCTCGGGGGTGGTGAAAGGGCTTTTGGACCCGTCGTTCGCCCTGCGCTCGTTCGCCGATGCAGGTCGCGCTGACCCGCCGTCCCACCGTTGCTGTCGTTCCAGCGGCAGGAATGTCTGGTAGTAGCGCGCCCGCAGGGCGAGGACCGTAGACTCGCGGTGGGGTGCGGTCTCGGTAAGGCGGCAGTAGCGCGGTCCGCGCAGGACCTGCTCTACCTTCTCGATCTCCTGGAAGCGGGCGAGGGCACGTTGGTACCACTGGCGGGCTTGGCGTCCCAGGGTCGCCTCCTCGCGCTCTACCGCGTGTTGGCAGGCCGACTCGAACTCCTCCACCTCACCGTTGAGAATGGAGAGGTTACGCTCGATGGAGCGTTCAAGGCGTTCGACGTAGTTGGTGAGTACCGACATGGCCGCCTGGCGAATGATCTGGTGGGGACGACCGGCAGGTGTCGCCATCCAACGACATCTGCCGAGGGGCCCGCGGGATGTAACCCATTGGGGCTTCACGTCCCGCCGCCTTGTTGTCCCGGTTATACCGGTCCAGATGCAACCCGTGTGCCAGTGTCCGCAACCCGCGTGCCAGCGTCGGTCCGGCCTCGCGGCTATTTTCAGCGGCCCACCCCGCCGCGGCGCGATCTACTGCGTCCGGCGTTCGAGCGCCTCGCAGTAGGCGAGGGTCCGCTCAAGGCCGCCCGGGAGGCCGGCGACCTCCAGGAGCGCCTCGACTCGCTGGAGGAGGGAGAGCTTGTTCACCGGCTTGGTGAGAAAGTCGTCCACCCCCAGGTTCACCGCCCGCTCGCGGTCACCGGCGTCGTCGTAGGCGGTGAGCATGATGACCGGTGGAACGTCCTCCGTACCGTGGATCGCTCGCAGGAGCTGGTAGCCGTCCATTCCGGGCATCCGGCCGTCGACAATCAGCAGGTCCAGGGGGGAGCCCGCCAAACGAATCAGCGCGGTATCGCCGCTGTCGGCGGTCTCCACCTGGTACCCGGCGCGGCCGAGGTAGGCGGCAAGCAGGGCCGCGTTCGCCTGGTTGTCCTCGACTACGAGGATGTGCTGGTCGGCCGGATCCATCACCCGTCTCCTCTCCATGCCGCGGAGACACCCTTGCCGCGGTTCCCCACCTCATCGGCGATTTGGAGCGGTGGCTTACCGCTAACCGACGATACCCGTAGCTCAGGTGGATGGCCCGATGGGAACACGAAGTCACGAAAGGGGGAAAACACGAAAAGCCTTGATGGAGCTTTTTCGTGCTTTTCAAGATTTCGTGTTTTCGTGTTCCTGTTTTGCCGGGTTCCTTGAGCTTTGCTGAGGCGGGTACCGCCAAGAGAGGGAGGCGCTATTGAGGGCGCGCGGCACGCTCGGCATGGCCCGAGGTGCCGAAGCGGCGAACGAGCTCCTCCAGCACCGCCTCGGGGGCGACGTCGCGGCTGGCGAGGGCGACGACCATGTGAAAGAGGAGATCGGCCGCCTCGTGGACCACGGCGGCGTCGTCCTCACCGGCAACGGCCGCGGCGAGCTCCCCAGCCTCCTCGGTGAGCTTCGCACCGATGTGCTCCGCGCCTCCGGCAAGGAGCTCGGCAACGTACGAGGTCTCGGGATCGCCACCGCGCCGCTGGCCGGCGACCTGCGCCAGGGCGGGGAGGATGTTGGCGGTGGTGGGGGCGCCGGCGTAGACCGCCTCCGGGTCGAAGAGCGCCTCGCCCACCTCGTGCGCGGTGTCGCCGTCGACCTGATTGAAGAAGCAGCTCCGCCTTCCCGTGTGGCAGGCGGCGACCGCCTGGTCGACCTGAAAGAGGAGGGTGTCGGCGTCGCAGTCGTAGGCGATCTTGCGCACCGTCTGCAGGTGGCCCGACGACTCCCCCTTCTTCCACATCTGCTGGCGCGAGCGAGAGAAGTAGTGGGCAAAGCCGCTCTCCTGGGTCAGGCGCACCGCCTCGCGGTTGCAGTAGGCGAGCATCAGGACCTCGCCGGTGGCGGCGTCCTGGGCGATCGCCGGCAGGAGACCGCGGTCGTCGTACTTCAAATCATCGATCCAACTCATGACACGCCCTCCAGGCGCACCGCGACACCCCGCTCGGCGAGGTACTGCTTTGCCTCGCCGATGGTGTGCTCGCGGTAGTGAAAGATGGAGGCGGCGAGGACCGCATCGGCGTTGCCGTCCACCAGGCCGCTGTACAGGTGTTCCAGGGTGCCGGCGCCGCCGGAGGCGATCAGCGGCACCCGGGCACGGTTGGCGATGGCACGGTTGAGGTCATTGTCGTAGCCAATCTTCGTTCCGTCACGGTCCATGCTGGTGACCAGGAACTCCCCGGCTCCGTACTCCTCCATCCGCTCCGCCCACGCCAGGGCGTCGAGCCCCGTGGGGCGGCGACCCCCGTGGGTGTAGATCTCCCACCGTAGGGGCGCCTCGTCTACCCGTTTGGCGTCGATCGCCACCACGATGCACTGGGCTCCGAACCGCTCCGCCGCCTCGCGGATCAGCTCCGGTCGCTTGACCGCCGCGGAGTTGATCGACACCTTGTCGGCGCCGGCGTTCAGCAGCGCCCGGATGTCCTCCACCGTGCGGATGCCGCCGCCGACGGTGAGCGGCATGAAGACCCGCTCGGCGGTCGCCTCGACGATCTCGTAGATCGTGTCGCGCCCCTCGTGGGTGGCGGTGATGTCGAGGAAGCAGAGCTCGTCGGCGCCCTCGGCGTCGTATCGCTGGGCCACCTCCACCGGGTCGCCGGCGTCTCGGAGATCGACGAAGTTGACCCCCTTCACGACCCGCCCGCCGGCGACGTCGAGACACGGGATGATGCGCTTCTTGATCATCGCCTACCCCTCCCCGCCGCACGCCGCCAGCGCCTCGGCGAGGTCGAGGGCGCCGTCGTAGAGCGCCCGGCCGGAGATCATCCCGGTCACCCCCACCTTTTTTAGGGCGCAGATAGCGTGCACGTCGTCGAGGGAGGCGATGCCGCCGGAGGCGATCACTGGAACCGAGGTGGCGTCGGCGAAGGCGCGGGTCGCCTCCACGTTGTGGCCCTGCATCATCCCGTCGCGGCTGATGTCGGTGTAGATGAAGCAGCTCACCCCGGCGTCGGCGAGCTGGGCAGCGAGGTCGATGGCGGCGAGGTCCAGCACCTCTACCCAACCACGCACCGCCACCATCCCGTCGGCGGCGTCGATCCCCACCGCGATCTGGCCGGGGAAGGCGGTGCATGCCCTGCGCACCAGGTCCGGATCACGCGCCGCGGCGGTGCCGAGGATCACCCGGTCGAGGCCAAGGGTGAGATACGCCTCGATCCGGTCGAGGTCGCGGATGCCGCCGCCGAGCTCCGCCGGGATGTCGATGACCGAGAGGATCGAGCGCACCGCCTCCAGGTTGCGCGGGCTCCCCTCGATGGCGCCGTCGAGGTCCACCAGGTGGAGATAGGGGGCGCCGCCCGCCTGCCACGCCGTCGCCTGGGCGGCGGGGTCTTCACCAAAGACGGTCGCGTCCTCCATGCGCCCCTGGCGCAGGCGGACGCAGCGGCCCTCTTTCAGGTCGATTGCGGGGAGAAAAAGCATGGTCGTAGGGGCTCCTGGAGCGGGGCGGAAGGGTAGCAGCTACGCCGCCCTCGCCCCAGGGGGACGGTGCGATGGGTGGTGATCGTCTCATCTTGATACGCGCCGTTTGCGGCGACTGTCTCAGATTGGAGCGGCTCATAAGGGAGTCGCCAAATGATATTGTTGTTTTTCAATGAGTTGGCGTGAATTGTCTCCCGAGTGGGACCTGGCACACGGATTGATAGAGGGGGGGGTAGGAAGCGTGCAGGAGTCGAGTGGGCTCCTATTTGAAGAATCTAAGGTGCAAGCCCCCCCACGGAGTCGATCATGGAATCCCAGAACAACGCCCCCGAACCCGAGAAGAACGATTCGTTCAGTGAGCGGCTGACCGCCCTGCGCGAGGAGATCGCCATCCTCCCCGACGACAAGCGTGGTGAGTTGGAAGAGCTCGCCGACGCCACCGAGCGGCTCCACCAGCAGATGCGCAAGGCGACGACTCAGGCCCTGGCGCAGCTCGGTAACCTACAGCTCGGGATCAAGTACCTCCTCTTTGACCTGGAGGCGACCAAGCGGGAGAACGACGAGCTGCGTGGATCCAAGAAGTAGGTTGCCTAGCGGCGATCGCGGCGTAGGGCGCCCACGAGCCGCAGATTGGGCTGGTGGACGATTCGCTCGACGATTGCGGTGAGCAACCGTTCGTCATCGGTGAATCGCGACACGGCGGCGACCAACTCCAGCAAGGTGACTTCGATCCTTCTCTTCGTGGCAACCATGGCACCACCTACCGATTGGTTGACTCCCTGACCCCCTTTTCGTATCCGAAAGCGCCCGTGATAAACCCATTCTCTCGCCCTGGACGTTTTGCCTCACTGCGGGTCGCTGCGGCGGCGGCGACCGTCGTGACCCTCCTCTTCGGTGGGGTCGCGGTGGCCTTCGGCGGTCTCGTTGCCGCCGTTGTGGCGGCCGTCTGTGCCGGGGTGACGGTCACCCTCGTCGCCGTCGATCGCCGGCTCGTCTCTCCCCTCCTGGAGGAGCTCCGAGCCGCCCACTACGACGCCGCGGTGGCGCGCGAGGCGGTGGCCCTGGCACGGGTGGCCGCCGCCAGTCTCAGCCAGGGGTGCGATACCCTCGCAACCCTCGCGACTCACCATGGCCGCCTCCTCAACCCGATCCGGCGTAGTGAGTCGCCGGGGAAGAAGGGCGACAAGGGAGATTCTGCTCTCACCCCTCCCGCCCTCACCCGTGAGCTCCTGGGGCATGCCACCCCGGCGGCCAAGAACCACCGCTTTCTCGATGTCACTCCCCTTCTGGAGAATGTCGCCAAACGCCTCGGTCGACGGATTACTCCCGCCGTGCGTATCGATCTCCACCTCGAGCCCGGCCTTCCGGGGATCGACGGCAGCCCGGCACAGATTCGCCAGGTGATCCTCAGCCTCGCCCTGCGGGGCATCGCGGCGATGCCGCACGGCGGGACGCTGGAGCTCTCCAGCCGTCTCCTCGATTTGCCGCAGGATAACGGCGAGGGGCTGTTGCAGGGACGCTATGTGGAGGTCGCGGTCGCCGACTCGGGCGATGCGGCACAGCCCGGGGAGGAGGGCGTTGCCGGCCACGGTCTGCTCGCCACTCCCCTCACCATCGCCACCGCGCGTGGTGTGGTAGCGGCCCACGGCGGTCGTCTCGACCTCTTCGCCGAGGCAGGGGAGGGGACCACGGTCACCCTCCTCTTCCCGGTCAGTGACGTCTCCGGGGAGGAAGCGGCATCTCCGCCCCCCAGTCGGCGAGGGTCCATCCTCGTCGTCGACGACGATGTGGATGTGCGCAACCTTATCGACAACATCCTTACCCGCGGCGGCTATCACGTGGTGACCGTCGCCTCGGGTGAGGCAGGTTTGGATGTATGCCGGCACAACGCCGGCGAGATCGATCTGATCCTCGTGGACGTCGACCTTCCAGAACGCGAAGGGCGATCCCTCCTCCGTGAGCTCACCCGCGTGGCGGGCAATGCGCGGGTCCTCGTCTGCCGCGGCCCCGGCGCTGGCGGCCTGCCGGTGGAGCTCGAGGGGATCGCGGGGATCCTTCCGAAGCCGTTTCGCATCCAGGAGATGACCGACACCATCCGGCGCCTCCTCGACGAGCGGGCGTAGCCCGTCTATTTTTCGCCGGAGGGTGAAAAATAGGAGGAGCTCCATGGGAACGACACATCGGGTCGCGATCATCGGCTGCGGGCGGGTGGGGGCGACCACCGCCTTCGCCCTCCTGCACACGGGACAGGTGGAGGAGGTGGTCCTCATCGATGCCGACCGGGGGCGCGCCGAAGGCGAGGCGATGGACCTCGCCCACGCCACTGCCCTGCTGGCCCCGGCACGGGTGTGGGCGGGTGACTACGGCGACGCGGCCACTGCCGAGATCGCCATCCTCGCCGCCGGTCGCGCCTCCGCCACCCGCGACGAGAGCCGCCTGCAGCTCGTGGGCGACAACGCCCGGATCACCAAGACGATCGTTGGTGAGCTGGCGGCGGTCGGCTTCGACGGCTGCCTGCTGGTGGCCACCAATCCGGTCGACGTCCTGGCGCATGTCGCCGAGGTCGCCTCACCCCTGCCGGCGGCGCGGGTGATCGGCTCCGGCACGCTCCTGGACACCGCAAGGCTGCGCCAGCGGATCGCCGCCGCCTGCGGCCTCGACCCGCGCTCGGTCCATGCCCATATCTTCGGCGAGCACGGCGACTCGGAGATCGCCGCATGGTCGTCGGCGACCATCGCCGGCCTGCCGTGGGCCGCCTTCGCCACCCAGACCGGCGCCGATCTCGCACCGGAGGCGATCCTCGCCGAGGTGCGTGGCGCGGCGCCGGCGATCATCGAGCGCAAGGGGGCGACCAACTTCGCCATCGGTGCGGCCCTGGCCCGCCTCGTCTCCTGCATCTTGCGCGACGAGCGCTCCGTCCTCATGGTCTCCACTCGCCTGTCCGGCGAGTACGGCGAGCACGACGTCTACCTGTCGGTCCCGTGCGTCGTGGGCGGTGGCGGGGTGGAGCGGATCATCGAGCTCGATCTCAATTCGGAGGAGCAGGCCGGGCTACACCGCTCGGCGGAGATCCTCCGGCACGTCGCCCGTCGCATCGGCGAGGCGGCGTGAGCACCCGGAAACGGTCAGCCGACTACCGCCTCTCCCCCATGGCCGCCTCCGCCAGGTGGTACTGACCCGCCGCCTCGGAGTGGGTGTCGCCGCGATCCTCGGCGATCATCTCGCAGGTTCGCGCCATGCGGGCGTAGAGGGCGGCGCGCCACGCGGGGTTGCCCATCTCCGCCGCCACCTCCGGCGGCGCGGTGGCGGCGGCGGCCGCGGCGGCGACGAAGTGGCCCGCCTGGCTGCGCCACTCGGTGTCGTGGCCGCACTGGGTGAAGCTCTCTGCCGCTGCCGCCTTCGCCTCGTGGTGGGCGGTGGCGAGGAGCGGCGCTCCGATCTCCGCCTGGGCCGCCACCTCCACCGCCTGGCGTACCCTCGGGTCGTCGGAGAGGGCGAGGACCGCAGCCGCAAACCGGCTCGCCAGGCGGCGGCATGTCGTCGGGGAGAGATGGTCGAGGGCGGCTCGGAGCTCGTGGTCGTTGGTGATCGGGGTCATCGTCGCGCTCCTCTCGCCTCATTGAATCCGTACCTGCACCAGCTCCCCCTGGTCCGGGTCGCTCACGTGGACGGCGCAGGCGATGCACGGGTCGAAGGAGTGGATCGTGCGGAGGATCTCGATGGGCCGCTTCGGGTCCGCCAGACGGTGGCCGGCGAGGGCCGCCTCGTACGGTCCTGGCTGGCCCTTCGCATCCCGCGGGCCTCCGTTCCAGGTGGAGGGGACCACCGCCTGATAGTTGGCGATCCGGCCGCCCTCGATGGAGACCCAGTGGGCGAGGGCGCCGCGTGGCGCCTCCATGAAGCCGACCCCGCGGCAGCGATCGGGCCAGGTGGCGGGCTCCCACCGGTCGCCGTTGAAGGTGGTGAGGTCGCCCGCCTTGATGTTGGCCAGCAGCCGCTCATACCAGCCGGTCATGGCGTCGGCGAAGAGCTTCGTCTCCAGGCCACGGGCGGCGGTGCGGCCGAGGGTGGAGAAGAGGGCCTCTTGCGGCAGGTCGAGCTTGGCGAGCGTCGTGTCCACCAACTCCTGTGCCGCCGGGTTGCCGGTGGCGTAGAGCATCAGGATTCGTGCCAGGGGTCCGACCTCCATGGGGCGACCGCGCCAGCGCGGTGACTTGATCCACGAGTAGGACTGCGCCACATCGAGGTGCTTGTAGGGCGGCTCGGGACCGGTGTAGTGGAGGGCGGTCTCGCCGTCATACGGGTGGAGCGGCTCTTCCTTGCCCGCAGCGTAGTCGTACCACGAGTGGGCGATGAGCTCCTGGATCTGGGCCGGGTCGCAGAGGTTGAGCGGCTCGACCGTGGCGAGGTCGCGGTCGACGATCACCCCGCCGGGGACGAGGTAGCTCGCCGGGTCGCCGATCCCCTTTTCCGGGAAGTCGCCGTAGCAGAGGAAATTGCCCACCCCCTCCCCCTGGCGCGCCCAATCCTTGTAATAGGAGGCGATGGCCAGCAGGTCCGGGAGGTAGACCTGGTCGACGAAGGTGCGCATCGACGCGATCACCTCGCCCACCTGTGCCAGCCCCACCATGTCCAGGGCGGTCCCTGCCTGGCCGCCGCTGTCGACCGAGATGGCACACGGCACCCCGCCGACGACGAAGCTCGGGTGCGGGTTCTTGCCCCCGAAGATGGTGTGCAGCTTGACCACGTCACGCTGCCAGGTGAGCGCCTCCAGGTAATGGGCCAGGGCCATGAGGTTCGCCTCCGGCGGCAGCTTGTACGCCGGGTGGCCCCAGTAGCCGTGGGCGAAGATGCCGAGCTGCCCCGATTCGACGAAGGCGGCGAGGCGCGAACGCACCTCGGCGAAGTAGCCCGGCGACGACTTCGGGTAGGCGGAGATCGACTGGGCGAGGGCCGAGGTCTGCCGTGGGTCCGCCTTCAGGGCGGAGACCACGTCGACCCAGTCGAGGGCGTGGAGGTGGTAGAAGTGCATCACGTGGTCGTGGACGTGCTGGGCCGCGGACATCAGGTTGCGGATCAGCTCGGCGTTCGGCGGCACGGTGATCTCCAGGGCGTTCTCCACCGCGCGTACTGAACAGAGGGCGTGGACCAGGGTGCAGACGCCGCAGATCCGCTGGGTGTAGGCCCACGCATCGCGCGGATCCTGCCCCTTCAGGATGATCTCGATGCCGCGGACCATCGTCCCGGAGGAGTACGCCTGGCGGATCACCTCCCCGTCCATCTCCGCCTCGATGCGCAGGTGGCCCTCGATGCGGGTGATCGGGTCGACGACGATTCGCTCAGCCATGCTGTGCCTCCGCCTCCTCCAGGTGGTCGGCGATCATCTCCGTGAGTCCCACCAGCTCCACGTCCATCTGGTAGTGGTCGATCCCCTCTTCCATGACGACGCGGCAGTTGGCGCAGGCGGTGACCACGATCTTCGCGCCGGTCGTCTCGATCTGGCCGCGCTTCTTGCCAAAGGCGGTGAGGCGCAACGCCTCGGCGCGCCCCGTGGCGCTCACCCCGCCGCCGCCGCCGCAGCACCAGTTGTAGACCCCGTGGTCGTGCATCTCGCGGACGTCGCTCGCCACCAAGTTGAGGAGGCGGCCCGGCGCCTCGGTGACCCCGCCACGCCGGACCACCTGGCACGGGTCGTGGAAGGTGACCGGCAGGTCGAACGTCGACTCGACCTTCAGCCTCCCTGCGGCACGCAGCAGGTCGAGGAGCTCGAGGATGTGGAGGACCTCGAAGCGGTACGGCCTGCCGATCAGCTCCGGCCCCTCCCAGCGCAGGGCCATGTAGGCGTGGCCGCACTCGGGGCTGACCACCGCTTTGACGCCGATGCGCTCGGCGGCGGTCACGGTGCGCATGACGATCTCCCGGGCGAGGTCGGAGCAGCCGATCTGGATGCCGCTGTTGGTCGCCTCGAAGGCGTCGCTCGCCAGGGTCCACGACACCCCCGCGTGGTGGAAGATGCGCGCCAGGGCGCCGAGCATCTCCGGGGTGTTGACGATCTCCATGGAGGAGAGCAGCACCATGTAGTCGACCCCCTCCTGGTCCACCGGGATGGTGAGGCCGGTTGCCTCCTCCTGGTGGCGGATCTGTGCTTCCAGGGTCGCGAGCTTCACCCCCATGGGGCTGCCGAGCTCGATCGCCCGCCGGGTCGCCCCGATGAGCCCCGGCGGGGCGTGGCCGGCGGCGGCCATCCCCTCGCGCATCCGGCGGATCATGTAGACGAGGTCGTTGCCCACCGGGCAGACGAGGGAGCAGCGACCGCACAGGGTGCACGAGTCGTAGACCAGCTCGCTCCATGCGCCGAGCTCCGCGTCCGTCACCGGCTTCGACAGGCCGAGGGCGGCGGCGGCGCGGCCGAGGAGGGTGTACTCACGCCACCACAGCCTTTTCAGCGGCTGGAGCTTGTGGATCGGGGTGTACTTTGGCTCCTTGGTCTCGGTGTAGAAGAGGCACGCCTCGGCGCACATGCCGCAGCGCACGCAGGTGGCGAAGAATCCCGCGGTGTCTGCGTCGAGGACCTCGCGAAAGCGGTCCAGGCCGCGTTCCAGTGAGGCGCTCATGAGGCCACCCCGGTGCGTCCGAAGTGCTCGCCGTTCATCCACCGGGACGGGAAGAGGGTGACGAAGTGGATGAGCTTGGTGAACGGCATCAAGACCATCAGCACCTCCACGCTCGCCAGGTGCAGCGCCATCATGGTGGTGTAGGGAAGGAGCAAGTGGTGGAAACAGAGGTAGCCGGTGAGCACCGGCGCGAGGGTGAGCCCCCACGCGAGGTAGTCCTCCGCCACCGACAGGAACCGCTTCACCGGATCCATCACCCGGCTGGCGAGCATCACCCCGAGGGCGAGGAGGGTGACCACCGCCATCGCGTCCACCAGGGGGGTGGGCAGCGCCGGCCAGGAGAAGCCGACGGCGCGGCGCAGGACCTCGATGTGCGGCACAAAGAAAAAGAAGGTGACGATGATCCCGATGTGGAAGGTGTAGCCCGACAGATAGCTCACCATCGACTCGTGCTCTGCCGAGGGCTTCGAGCGGCGCAGGATCGTCCACCACCCGGAGGCACCTTTCCGGTGGCGCAGGGGCGCCAGGGGACGGTCGCGGCCGAGGGAGTAGATCTCGATGAGCCGCCACACCAACCCGAGGCAGAAGAGGCCTAAGGCGATGTGGAAACCGGGGCCACGGACCCAGGCGAGAAAGGCGATCGAGGCGGCGCTCATGTCGGTTCCTCCTTTGGTCGCTCCAAATCGTCGACGGTGAGCGGCTTATGCGCCGCGCGTGCCTTGGCGCGCTTGCGCCGGTTGGCCACCGCCATCGCCCCACCCACGGCGACACCGGCGGCGGCGGCGATCGTCGCGGTGGGGGTGAGCGGCCCGAAGGGAACCGAGACCGCCCGGTAGAAGCCGCCGCCGTCCCAGAAGTCGGGCTGCGAGCAGCCGAGGCAGCCGTGACCCGACTGGATCGGGAAGCTGGTGCCGTCGTTCCACTTGGTGGTGGCGCAGGCGTTGTAGGTCGTCGGACCCTTGCAGCCGAGCTTGTAGAGGCACCACCCCTTGCGTGCCCCCTCGTCGTCGAAGGTGTCGGCAAACAGACCGCGGTCGTAGAAGGGGCGGCGGTAGCAGCGGTCGTGGATCGTCTCGCCGTAGAACGCCTTCGGCCGGTGGAGGGGGTCGAGCTCGGGCAGGCGGCCGAAGGTGAGGAAGTGGGCGAGGGTTCCGACGATCACCGCCGGGATCGGCGGGCAGCCGGGGAGGGTCACCAGCGGTCGGTCTTTGACGATCTCCGAGACCGGCACCGCGCCGGTGGGGTTGGGCGTCGCCCCGGGGAGGCCGCCGAAGGCGGCGCACGATCCCATGGCGATCACCGCCGCCGCGCCCGCCGCCACCTCCTGGAGCATCGCCAGGTTGGAGACCCCTCCGATGGTGGAGTAGCCCGGGTGGCCCACCGGCAAGGAGCCATCGACGATCAGCAGGTAGTGGCCCCGGTTTGCCGCCATCGCCTCGTGCCTGGCCTCCTCCGCCGCCTCGCCGGCGGCCGCCTGGAGGGTGTGGTGGTAGTCGAGGGAGACCATGTCGAAGAGGAGCGACTCCAGGGTCGGGGCGTGGGCGCGGGTGAGGGACTCGGTGCAGCCGGTGCACTCCTGGAAGGAGAGCCAGATCACCGACGGCCGCGCCGTCCGCTCCAGGGCCCGGGCGATCGCCCTCCCCGAGCCCGGCGGCAGGGCGAGGGAGGCGGCAATGGCAGCGCAGGTCCGCAGGAAGGTGCGGCGGCTCATGCCGCGACCACGCAGCGCCTCGTAGACCGTCACCTTCGCCATCACCACCTCCGGATTACGGTGCAGTCTCCCGGTTGTCCAACCCTGGCGAACTCTCCACCAACCCACTACTGTCCTCCCCATGGCTCCAGCGCTTTACCACCTTCATCGCGAGGCGGGCGGCGATCGGTACCGCTGCCGCCACCTGCGGTGTGAGCCGGGTTCCCCACTCCAGCGAGGCGGGCTCGATCGTGATCAAGGCGCGCTCCACCGGCGGCTTCCAGCCGGCGAGGCGGGCAAGGTCGAGGAGATCGGCGAGGCCGATCTCATGGGCGGTGCGGCCTCGGCAGGCGAGCATCCGGTCCATCGCCTCCCCCTCCAGGAGTCGCACGCTCCCGGGCTCATCGCCCATCCGTCCGGCATCGATGACGAGAAGCCGCCGGCAGCAGGTGAGGGAGGAGATGAAGGAGAGGTCCAGTGCCCCCGCTTCGTGATAGACGACGCCGTCCTCTGGGGGATGGTCGCGACGCAGCATGGCGAGGCAGACGATCCCGGCACCGTCATCGCTCATCAGGGGGTTACCGATGCCGAGGATCAGGATGTCCTGCATCCCACCACTCCTCTCTTGCGCCTTGAGCACGCAGCGAAAGCGGCCTTGCGTGCGTCGGTCGGAAACCGCTTTCATATTTGACTATAGCGAAAAAAATGGTGATTTGAGTCAACAAACTTATGGTAGTTTGTAAAGTATTCTTTTCTGTATAAAGAGCTGACACCACTCTGCTGCTGCCATGTGTCTCGCCATCCCCATGCGTATCGAGGTGATCGACGGCTTCAACGCCCGCTGTGAGGCGAAGGGGGTAGAACGCGACGTCTCCCTCTTCCTCCTCCAGGGCGAAGAGGTTGCGGTGGGCGACTACGTGATGGTCCACGTGGGCTACGCGATCCAAAAGGTGGCGCAGGCGGACGCCGAGGCGTCGTGGGCCCTGTTTGACGAGATCCTCGCCACCGAGCCGCCGCCGAACGGCGGCGGGGGGTAGCCGCGGATGGGTGCGCAGAGAGGAGCGGGCGTCATGCCGGCTCGGGGCACTACGGCGACCGCTCGGACGATGGGTAGGAGCCGGCTCCTGCCGGCGATCCCAGCCCAGGGGGCTGGCGGGGCCTGCGGCCCCGTTTCGCGAGCGGGAGCTCGCTCCTACCGGGGTGGCGGGGGCTGGTTGCGATGCCCGGGAGGGCCGGTCACCTCTCTGCGTCTCTGCCCCTCTGCGTCTCTGCGTTGGAAAACGTCCAGCCACCGATCTTTCAGAGGAGACTCCCGGTGACCGCCGGGGCTACGTGGCTGGCGCGGATCCGCGCCCTTGATCTGCCGGAGCGGGTGCGGATCATGAATGTCTGTGGGGGGCATGAGCGCGCCATCGCCCAGGCGGGGCTACGCTCCGTCCTGCCGGAGGAGATCGAGCTCATCCCCGGCCCCGGCTGCCCGGTCTGTGTCTGTCCGGAGGAGGCGATCTACCACGCGATCCGCCTGAGCCTCGACGAGAGGGTCACCCTCGTCGCCTTCGGCGACATGCTGCGGGTGCCGGTAAACGTCGCCAGGGGAGAGGTGCGCTCCCTGGAGGAGGCGCGGGGTCTCGGCGGCGACGTCCGCCCCATCGCCTCACCCACGGAGGCCAGGGCAATCGCCGAGGCGGAGCCGGAGCGCACGGTGGTCTTCTTCGCCGCCGGCTTCGAGACCACCACCGCGCCGGTGGCCGCCCTGGTGGCCGAGGGGCTGCCGGAGAACCTCCTCCTGCTCACCGCCTGCCGTCGCACCTGGCCGGCGGTGGCGCTGCTGTTGGAATCAGGCGAGGCGGGCTTCGACGGCCTGGTGGCGCCGGGCCATGTGGCCACGGTGATGGGGCCGGAAGAGTGGTCGTTCGTCGCCGAACGGTTCCGGATCCCGGTGGCGGTCGCCGGCTTCACCCCCGAGAGCCTCCTGGCCGCCTTCGACTCGGTGGTCCGCCAGCACCTCGCGGGCCACCCCCACCTCACCAACTGCTACCCGCGGGTGGTCCGGCCCGGGGGCAACCGGGCGGCGCAGCAGATGCTGGCGGCGACCTTCGACGTGGTCGACGCCCCGTGGCGCGGCATCGGCACCCTGCCGGCCTCGGGCTACCGGCTGAAGGAGCGGTACGCCGACCACGACGCCGCCCTCCGTTTTCCCGCCGTCACCGAGCGGGCCCGCGCCCGCGCCGGGGAGATGCCCGCCGGCTGCGGCTGCGCCGAGGTGGTCCTCGGTCGCCTCACCCCCACCGCCTGCGTCCTCTACGGCCACCCCTGCACCCCACGCGCGCCGGTGGGGCCGTGCATGGTCTCCGACGAGGGGGCGTGCCGCATCTGGTGGTCGAGCGGCAATCGTGGCTGAGGCCACGATTGGGGCTGGGTGCAGGCCCTCAGCTCGCGGCCTCGTCGAGGCCGAGGGCGAAGCAGAGGGCGCGGTCGACCTCGGCCATCTTTTTTGGAGAGACCGCGCCCGCGGGTTGGATCAGGCGGCGTTTGGGGATGGTGGTGACGGTGTCGAGGTTGGCGACACACCTTTTGGGTAGTCCCTCCGCCCGTCCAAGAGCGACTTCCACCGGTAGCCTGCGGATCCGCGTGGTCACCGGGGCTACGGTCACCAGGGTGCGCACCGCATACGCCTCGTTGCGCGAGAGGAGGAGCACTGGACGTCGACCCGCCGGGGATGGGAGCTCTGCCCACCACACCTCACCTCGTCTCATTCCCACGGCTCCTCGCCAAAGACCTCCCCTGCCACCGTTTCGGAGAGGGCCTCCTCTTCCCCCTCGGGGTGGCGCTGGTAGCCAGCGACGTACTCGGCCACGCGTTCGGTATGGCTCTGGCGGACAAAAAGGAGCTCGATGGCGCGACGGATGAAGGCGCTCCGGCTCTCAGAGCGAGCAGTACGCTCCCGCTCCATCCGTTCCAGCAACTCCTCCGGGAGGCTGATGGCGATCTTCTTGCAGTGCGAGATCATGGGATAGTGTCGATGCTCAAGTCTTACCACAGTATGAGAAGAATAATACCACTAGGCATACAAAGCAGCTAAGAACACTTTGCCCTCGCGGGTATGGCGTGTTCCCCTCACCACCCCCAGTCGGCCAGCTCCGCCATGAAGGGGCGGGCGGTGAGGTCGAAGTGGATCGGGGTGACGGCGACGTAGCCCTCCGCCAGGGCGGTGTCGTCGACGGTCTCGCCATGGTCGGGGATCAGGGTCTCTCCCGCCTGCCAGTAGTACTGCTTGCCGCGCGGGTCGACGCGTGCCTCGAACGCCTCGACGAATCGCCCCTGCCCCTGCTCGGTGACGCGGAAGCCGTGGATCTGCTCGCGTGGAATCGGCGGGACGTTGACGTTGAGCAACACCCCGTCGGGCAGCCGGTGGGCGAGGATCTGCTCGGCCACCTCCACAGCGATCTCCGCCGCGGGTCCAAATTCCGGCTCCATGGACCAGCCGCGGGAGATGGCGAAGGAGGGGATGGAGAGGATCGCCCCCTCGGTTGCGGCGGAGACGGTCCCCGAGTAGATGACGTTGTGGCCGGTGTTGGCGCCGTGGTTGATCCCCGAGACCACCAGGTCCGGCGGTGCCTCCATCAGCATGCGCACCGCCAGTTTCACGCAGTCCGCCGGGGTGCCGTTGACCGCTCGGCCGAAGAGGACCCCATCGTGAAAGACCTTCTCCACCCGCAGGGGATCGGTGAGGGTGATGGCGTGGCCGACCGCGGAGCGCTCCGCCAGGGGTGCCACCACGGTCACCTCGCCGAGGCGCGCCATCGCCTTGGCCAGGCGGTAGAGCCCCTCGGCGTGGATGCCATCGTCATTGGTCACCAAGATCCGCATGCCATGCCTCCAGTCGCGCCGCGTCGTAGGTCACCTCCACCAGACAGAGCCCCTCGGGACGGGCGGTGGGGCCGGCGGCAGCACGGTCACGCGCCGAGATGATCGGGGCGAGGGCGCCGCTTGGCAAGCGGCCTCGTCCTACCTCCAGGAGGGTGCCGGCGATCGCCCGCACCATGTGCTTCAAAAAACCAGTGCCGGCGATCTCCAGGTGGAGCTCGTCGCCTACCGGGCTGAAGCGCGCCCCCACCACCTCGCGCACGGTGGTGGTGGTGTCGGCGTCGGAGGCGCAGAAGCTGGCGAAGTCGTGGGTCCCTACCAGGGGCGCCACCGCCGCGGCCATCGCCGCCACGTCCAGGGGGCGAGATTCCCAAAAGACGAACGGCCGGCGGAAGAGGGGGCGTAGCGGCCGGTTGAGGATCCGGTAGCGGTAGAGCTTTCCGCAGGCGGCGAAGCGGGCGTGGAAGTCGGGCTCCACCGGCTCCAACTTGCGGCAGAGGATGTCCGGCGGCAGGAGGGCGTTGATCCCGCGCAGGAGCGCCGTCGCTGCGAACGGCCGCTCCAGGTCGAAGTGGGCCGGGAGGTGGTTCGCGTGGACCCCGGTGTCGGTGCGCGAGGCGGCGTGGATCCGCACCGGCCGGTCGCACAGGCGCGACAGCGCCGCCTCCACCGCCCCCTGCACGGTCACCTGATTGGGCTGCACCTGCCAGCCGGCGTAGGCGGTGCCCTCGAAGGCGAGGTGCAGCAACAGGCGCTGGCCGGCGACGAGGTCGCTCACAGCGCGCCTTTCTGGAGGAGCCAGCCGGTGGCGACCACGGCGGCGACGGCGACGGCGAAGAGGCCATCGGCGGCGGTGAGGCGCAGGGCGGCGGCCGCCGTCGTCGGGTCGGTGAGCGTGCCGGCCTCGGCGGCCGTGGCACGGGCGGCGATTTCCGCCTCGCCCGCGGTGATCAGCCGCCGCAGGCGGCCGTCGAGATCGAGCGGCCCCTCGCGCCAGGTGTGCAGGTGGGCAGCGAACCATGGCAGAAAGCCGAGGGCGAGGGAGGCGACCACCACTGCGTGGTGCAGGCGATGGCCCGGGGCGGCGAGGCGACCGGCGAGGCGGGCGAGGCCCGCCACCAGCGCCTCGGGCTCCACCGCCCGGTAGAGGGCATGGGCGATCCACACCGCCCCGATCAGGCGCACCGCGGTGAGCAGCGCGAGGTGCACCCCCTCGCGGGTGATCCACAGGTGCAGGGGTGCCACTCCGATCAGGACGTGGCCCGGGGTCAGGACCAGGTTGAGGGTCACGGTGATCAGCAGCAGCGCCCGGAGGAAGCGGAGGATGGCGAGGAAGGGGCGGCCGGGGAGGTGGTGGAGGAGCCCGTAGGCGACCCCTGCGGCGGCGAGGACGGCGAGGGCGGCGGGTCGCTCCCAGCGGAAGAGGGGGAGGAGGAGGGCGAGGGCGAAGAGGAGGTGGGTGCGCGGGTCGAGCGGCGACGGGCGGCGATCGAGGGCGGGCAGCATGACTACAGAAGGCAGAAGGCAGAAGGCGGTAGGCAGTGGGAGGCGAGGGCGAAGTATGGCGTGTCCTGCGCCGTTCCCAAGGCCCCCACCATAATCGTCGGTTCCAAATCGGGATCGGGATCGAAATCGGCTGTACCGTCGCCAGAGACCGCATGCTCTCGCGAAGCGGGTAGCCTCTGTTGCCAAGATGGCTGAGCGGAGCCAGCGCTCGTCGAACCCGATAGCGATCCCGATCCCGATAGCGATGGCCCCAACGTTCCCCCCCGGGCCAGGACTGCCTACTGCCTACTGCCCTCTGCCCTCTGTCTACTACCTCAGCGGTTCCCCCGACAGGGCGTAGGCCGCCTGATAGAGGGCGGCGCCGTTGAACCGACGGGCGAGCCGCTCCCAGGTGGCGGGGTCGGTGGGCGCCGTTACTTCCGGGAGGCGGGCCACGAGGGGGACGCGACACAGGGCCACCAAGTCCTCCACCGCGTGTACCACCGCCGGTTCTGCCTCGGTCCCGACCACCTGGTTTACCACCATCCCCACCACCGCCACGTGGGCGGCGCGCAGGGCGCGGAGGGTGAGCCAGGTGTGGTTGAGGGTACCGAGGCGCGGGGTGGTCACCACCAGGCAGGGGAGGTGGAGGGTGGCGAGCCAGTCCAGGAGGGTGGCCTTAGGGGTGAGGGGGACGCCGAGGCCGCCGATCCCCTCGACCACCACGAAGGGGTGGTGGAGCCGCAGGCGGGTCACGAGAGCGGTGAGCGCCGCGACATCCACCTCCTGCCCCGCCTCGCGCGCCGCGCGCAGGGGGGCAGCGGGGGTCGGGAAGCGTAGGGCGCATGCCTCCTCGGCGGTCAGCTCACCGTCCGCGGCGGCGCGCAGGCGGGCGGTGTCCTCGCCCTCGCTTCCCACGACCCCGGTCTCCACCGGCTTGCACGCCACCGCCATCACATGGGCCTGGCGCAAGGCGCGGGTCACGGCGCACGCCACCACCGTCTTGCCGACGCCGGTGTCCGTCCCGGTGATGAAGAGGCCGCTGCCGAGCATGGGGGGAGTATCGCCGATCTTCCTCGATCAAGCTGCCATGGGGACAAAACCACGAAGACCACGAAGTTCACGAAGGGGAAAACGGCAGTCGGCAGTCGCCGTAGGGTGGCGCCAAGCGAAGCGCGGCGTACCGAATTCCGGACCATTGCAGAATTTGGGTACCCAATCGAAGCACGTGCGACGCGAATCGCGTGGGCGTTGGGCTCCATCTCCGACACCGCTTTCACCATGAAGAGCATGAAG
>CAZRGD010000002.1:0-16214 GCA_964599505.1 uncultured Nitrospirota bacterium
GTGGTGGGGTTGAGCATGGAGTCGGGGTGCAATGCCGGGACTCTGTGGTGGTCCCCAGCACCCCCACCCCTACCCTCCCCCGGAGGGGAGGGAGCACGCAGTAGCACCCACGCCGCGAATGGGGAAGAATCGGCCTCCTCCCGCGACCCCCATGCTCCGTCTCCTCCCCCTTTGTCTCGTTCTCCCCCTGCTCCTCGGGGCGCTCTCGGTCTCCCCACGCGACCGCAGCCTGGCGGCAGAGGTGCGTTTTGTAGAGACCGGGGCAGTGGCGGTGTTGCCGAGCGCCGACCACCCCCACCCCTTTGGCCTGGCGATCAAGCCGGCGCGACGGCGGTTGGCGGAGGCGGCCCTGGAGCAAAGCCGGCGAGAGGTGGCGCAAGCGCAGCCACGCGCCCGCGGCTGTGCCCGGCGGCCCACCCTCGGGGAGGCCCTGGCGCGCACCGTACCGCCACCGCGGGCGCAGCTCGATGAGGCGCTGTTCAACTTCGAGGCAGGCCACCTGGAGCGGGCCATCAGCCTCCTCCAGCCCCTCGCCGGCCGGCCCGACCCGGAGATCGCCCCGGAGGCGACCTACTGGCTCGCCGAGTGCCGCCTGGCCACCGGCGAGCAGACACCGGCGCGCCAGGGGCTCACCTCTCTGGTGGAGCGGTGGCCACACCACCCCCTCGCCCCGTGGGCCCACTACACCCTGGCGTGGCTCGCCATCGAGGGTGATGACACGGCCACGGCCACGGCCCAACTGGCGGCGGCGACCGACGGCGCCTCAGCCTCCCTGCGGCCGTCCCTCGCCATGTGGCGGTTGAAGCTGGCGCTGGACGGCGGCGAGGTGGAGACCGCCCAGGCGCAGCTCGTCACCCTCCTGCGCAGCGGTCCCGCAGCGTGGCAGCCGTCGCTCACCCAGATCGAGATGGAGCTCCTCTACCACCTTGGCCGCTATCGCGAGGCGATCGCCCTCGGCGCCGGGAGCGATGGGGTGCTTCCCGAGGCGGAGCAGCTCACCGTCGCGTGGTGCCACCTCGCGCTCGGTGAGCGTGACGCGGCGATCCCCGTTTTCGACCGGCTCCAGCACACCTCTGGCGCCGTCGGCCTCGGCGGCGCCGTCGGCCTCTTCCGCGCCGCCCTCAAGGGCAATGACCTGGCGGCGGCGGACAACCTGATCGACACCCCGCCCCTGAGCGAGGCGGGAGAGATCCTCCTCGACGCCCGCCTGCGGCTCGCCCAGGCGCACCTCGCCAAGGGCGAGACCACGGCGGCGATGGAGGGGTTTCAGGCGATCCTCGACGCCGCCCCGAACAGCCCGTCTGCAACCCGCACCCGCCTGTCACTCGCTCGTGCCCTGTTTGCCGCCAAGGAATACACCGACGCCGCCGAGACCCTCCGTTATCTGGTGGTCAAGGGAGAGGGGCTCAATGCGGATGAGCTCGCCGAGGCGCGCTACCTGCTGGCGCGCTCCCTCCACCTGCTCGGGGAGACCCGCAGCGCCGAGGAGGCGTACCGCACCCTGCGCAACGACGCCCCCGACTCCACCTGGACGCGCCAGGCGCGCTTCTACGAGGCGCTCCTCTACCTCGGCCAGAAGCGGCTCCTGGAGGCCATCCCGCTCCTGGAAGGGGTCGCCCATGACGACCCGAACTGGGGGGTCGCCCAGGAGGCACTTGGCAAAGCGTACCTCACCCTCGGCAACACCGGCCGCGCCCAGGCCATCTTCGCCCGCGCCGCCAGCGAGGCGAGCCCGGCGGGGCGGGGCGACGCCCTCTTCCTCCTCGCCGAGACCGCCTTCGATAACGGCGACCTCACCTCCGCTTACGACTACTACCGGCAGGTCACCGAAGCGCAGCCGGACGACGCGCGCCTCCAGCGGTCGATGGTGCGCATGGCCCACATCCTTGCCAAGCGGCAGGACTACCGCGGCTCCAACACCCTCCTCGCGTCGCTCGCGGCGCGCTTTCCCGACAGCCCAGTGGCGGCGACGGCGCTCTTTTCCATCGGCCTCAACGAGCTCGACGCGGGCCGCACCGACCAGGCGGTGACCGCGCTGAGCCGCTACCTCCAGCGCTTCCCCGACGGACCCCAGGCGGGCGAGGCCCTCTTCCGCCTCGCCGCCGCCTACCATAAAGGGGGCAAGTTGGAAGAGGCGGCGGCCACCTTCGGCCGCGCTGCCGAGCGGGCCACCAACCCGGTGCAGGGGATCGCCGCCCGCTTCGCCGCCGCCTTCGCCCTCGCTGACCTTGGCCGCGCGAGCGAGGCGAACGACGGCCTGGAGGCCATCTTCCGCGACCGCCTGAACGACAGCGACACCCTCCTGGCGGCGGAGGAGGCGCTGCGCACCGCCGGCGTCCGCGACTACGCGACCCACGCCCTGGCGGAGATGGAGGCGCGCCTCGACGACTCCCGCGCCCTGGCCGCCGTTGCCCTGGCGCGTGGCACCCTGCAGGAGGACGCCGAAGACGTGGACGGCGCCATCGCCACCTACGCCACCCTCCTGCGCAACTACCCGGGCCAGCCCGCCACCCGGGAGGCGCGTCTGCGCATGGCGCGCCTCTACCTGAAGCGGCAGGAGTCGTTCCTGGCGAGCCAGATCCTCCGCCGCACCCTCGACGACCCCGCCGACACCGCCCACCACGCCGAGGCGCGCTTCCTGCTGGGCCGCGTCTACGTCGCCCTCGACCTCACCGACCGCGCCCTGGAGACCCTCCTGCCCCTGGTGGGCCAGGGGCAGGAGAGCCCCTTCCGCACCCAGGCCGCCTTCGAGATCGGCCGCATCCTCCTGCGCCTGGGCCAGGGCGAGCGTGCCTACCCCTTCTTCGTCGAGGCGGCACGCGCCAGCGACCTGAAGATCCTCGCCGACCTGCCGTACTACCGCGGCCGCTCTCTGGTACAGATGGGGCGCGCGCGCCAGGGGATCGAGGAGCTCCAGACCTTCGTCAACAGCCTGCCCACCGACACCGCCCTGGAGATCCAGGCCTACCTGGCGATGGCCAAGGGGTACCTCGCCGAGGGTGACCGCGGTGCCGCCCTGCGAGTCCTGGCGCGCGCCAACACCCTCGCCGAGGGGACCCCGTTCGCTGCCGCGGTGCGCGACCTGCGCCTCCAACTCGCCGCCCAGGCCGCGGGAGCGACCCCGGGCAACGCGACGGCACCGGTCCCCACTCCCGAGGCCGCCGCCGTCCCACCCGTGATCGGCGACAGCGCCGGCGAGGCGGCCGCCCCCGCCCACGCCCCGCCCGCCAACGGGGCTAAGGACGCGGTGACCGGGGTTGCGCCGCCGGGCTCATCCACGGCTCCGGCGGTCGGTGGCGTCCCACCCGCCACCCCTGCTCACCCCTCGCCCCCCGCTGCCCCATGACCGGCGTCATCGTCTTCTTCCAGAAGGGCGGCCCCACCATGTGGCCGCTCCTGGTCGCCTCCATCATCTCGGTGGCGATCCTCATCGAGAAGGCGCTCTTCCTGCGCCGTGGCCGCGTCGCCCCCCCCTTCCTGCTGGATCAGGTGCGCGCGCGCCTGCTCGACGCCAAGCGCGAGGAGGCCCTCGCCTACCTGCGTCAGGACGGCTCCCCCATGGCGCAGGTCCTCGCCGCCGGGGTGGCCACCAAGGAGCGGCGGCGCGAGACCCTCCGTGACCGTCTGGAGGACGCCGGCCGCCACCAGCTCCCGACCCTGGAGGCACACCTCAACGCCCTCGGAATCATCGCCGGCGTCTCCCCGCTCCTCGGCCTCCTGGGGACGGTCTCGGGGATGATCAAGGTCTTCAACACCATCGCCCTGCGCGGCGTCGGCCAGGCGGGAGCGCTCGCCGGGGGGATCTCCGAGGCGCTGTTTTCCACCGCCATGGGGCTGATGGTCGCCATCCCCGCCTACATCGCCTACCGCTACTTCCGCCGTCGCGCCGAGGTCCTGGCGGTGGAGATGGAGCGGGTGGCGATGGAGCTCCTCGACTTCCTTACCGGGGGTGAGGGGTGAACTTCGGCCGCCGTACCCAGGACGACCTCACCCTCGACGTGACGCCGCTCATCGATGTCGTCTTCCTGCTGCTGATCTTCTTCATGGTCACCACGACGTTTGCCAGCCGTTCGGGGATCGGCGTCAAGCTCCCCGAGTCGAAGGCGAAGGAGCGCCCCCCGAGCCACGTCATCGAGCTCACCCTCACCGCCAAGGGAGAGCTCTTCCTCGACAAGGGCAAAGTGGCACCGGGCCAGCTTGGCAAAGCCCTCACCGCGATGGCCAAGGCGCACGCCGGTGAGGTCGTGGTGATCCGCGCCGACGCCGCCGTCCACCACGGCCGCGTGGTCAAGGCGATGGATGCGGCCCGGGCCGCCGGCTTCCACAAGCTCGCCATCGCCACCCGAGCACCGGAGTAGACCGACATTTTCGTAGGGTCTCGCCCATGGGCGGTCAAACGCAACATCGACCGCTTCCCTCCCGACTTCATGTTCCAGCTCACCCAGACCGAGGTCGCCCACAGGACAACTATTTCCACGCGGTTTTCGAGGCCGCCAAGGGCCTGGCCCAGCGGATACGCGATCTCTCTGGAATCCAGGCAGACGGGGCTGCGCTGGTGGATCGGGTCTTCTCGATCGAGCGACCCGTCCTGGCGATCAACTCGCTGCAGACCGAGACGGAGAGATCGGAGCACAAGGGGTTCGCGTCGCTGCTGAAGGGGTGTTTCGCGGCGGTCCGTAACCCGTTGGCACACGAGCCAAAGATCCTCTGGCAGGGCGAGGACGACGCGGCGGACTACCTGTCCCTGATCTCATTGCTCCATCGAAAGCTGGACGACAGCGTGTCCACGGGTCTTGGGGGGTAAGGTGAACAACTTCACCCTCCTCCAACGCGAAGGAGCCGCCCCCAAACACGTGCGGTGTCCAACGGGAGTCTGGTCGACTCTCGATCCCAATGAGTTGCTAAAGACCGCTCCTATCCGTAGGCAAGCCACCAAGTAATCTGGACACCTTTATTTCCAATGGCTTCTAAGCGCCACCACGACCCACACGGGGGTATAGCCTGGGCTTTAGCGAGTCCCGACGAATGAGCACCTTCACCGTTCTCCAGCACTGTGCCTTCCCGCGAGAGCTGTGAAACGACCCTTGTTTTTGACACAAGAACTGCATAGTTTTCGTGGCAAAACTCCATGGGCAAGCATGCGCAATCCATCGACTCCGCGATTCTGGAGCGGATCCGCGGCCACGGGCCGGGGTGGGTCTTCACGCCCAGCCACTTCACCGACCTGGGGAGCCGCACCGCGGTGGCCTCGGCACTGAAACGCCACAAGCAGGCGGGGACGATTCGCCAGATCGCTCGGGGGCTGTACGAGGTGCCGCGCCACGACCCGCAGCTCGGCGTACTCTCGCCGTCAATCGACGCCGTGGTCGAGGCGTTGCAAGGACGGGACGCCATCCATGTACAGACCTCCGGCGGCTACGCGGCCAATTTGCTGGGACTCTCCGACCAAGTGCCGATGAAGATCGTCTTGCTCACCGACGGGCCGGCACGCCGGATCGAGCTCGGCAAGCAGGTGATCCAGCTCAAGCGCACGACCCCCCGGACCATGGCCACCGCCCGGGTGGACCACCTCACCGAGCACGGGGTAATGGAGGCCACGTTGCTCTACGAATCACCCTTCACCGACATCACTGCGCAAGGTCCGGACGGGCTCTTCAGCTCACCGCAAATGGACGAGTTGATCACCGGTCGTCCCCACATGGATGCAGGCGCCCGTGGCTCTATGAGGCAGCCGTGCCACCGGCCCATCGCGACAGAGCTCCCCTCCTCTTTTCGCAGCGCGTCGAGCCCACCCCGCCCCCCTTGCCCTACCCGGCCCAGCGGGACGTTGCCCGGCCGTGAGGCTCCACCCTGGCCAGCGCTGCGGAAAGAGGTGTGAAATACTCCCGCCATGCTCCTCCCGACTCCGCCCTCTTCGCCCCTCGACCTTCTCCTGCGCCAGCTCACCGAAGAGCAGCAACGGATGGTCCTCGCCTTCGCCCGCTTCCTGATGCACGAGAATGAGCGCCACGCCGCCGAGGGGGGTGGGGCCGGGGAGGAGGCGGCGGCGCCGCCGGCGGAGGCGGACGTGGCGCCGCGCCCCGACGGCGAGCTGCCGGTCCACACCCTCAAGCGGATGAAGCGCGGCTATCCGATGCTCTCCGGCGACAAGCTCCTCGGCCGCGCCGCCGAGCTGATGATGCGCCACCACGTGGTCGGCGACGATCGGCAGGAGGTGGTGGAGAAGATCGAGGCGCTGTTTGCCGCCGAGTACGACCAGTGGCGCAACGGGCCGGAGTAGCGGTGACACCCCCCGGGCCCACGCCCCCCTCTCGGCGCGCGGCCAGGCCGCTTCCCGCCCCCTTTGTGGCGGCGCTCCAGCCGCTCCTGGTGGACGGCGGGCCGCCGCTCGCCGAAGTCGGGGAGGTGGTCGCCGATCGGTGGCAGGAGGCGGCGGTGGCGGAGCTGGCCGCCGGGCGCCACGTGGTGGTCGACGCCCCCACCGGCGCCGGCAAGACGTGGCCGGCGATCGAGGCGATCCAGGCCCACCTCGCCGGCGGCGGCCGCTGCTGCTACACGGTGCCGTTGAAGGCGCTGGCGAACGACAAGCTGCGCGACTTCGCCGCCCGCTTCGGCGAGGCCCAGGTGGGGATCCACACCGGCGACGTGAAGCTCCGTCTCGACGCGCCGCTGTTGGTCGCCACCCTGGAGAGCTGGCGCAACCTGCTCGCCGCCGGGGTCACCGACTGGTCCCTGGCGGTCATCGACGAGTACGGGATGCTGTCGGACCACGACCGCGGCCTGAGCTACGAGACCGCCCTGCTCCTCGCCGCAAAGGCAGAGATCCAGCTCCTACTGCTGTCGGCGAGCGTCAGCAACAGCGACGAGATCGCCGCCTGGCTCGCCGCCGCCGGCTCCTCCGAAGCGGTGGCGATCCACGACGCGACCCGGCCGGTGGAGCTCGTCCAGCTCTCCCCGACCGATCTGGGGCTGGTCCCGGTGGGGGCGGAGGCGAGGGTGGCGGCGGCGCGCCGCCGCCACCGCCTCCCCCCGATCCCACCCGACCTCGATTACCTCGACCTCTTCCGCCAGCAGCTCTGTCCCTGCCTGGTGATGGCCGGCACCCGCAAGGCGTCGCGTGCCCTCGCCGAGGCGATCGGGGCACGTCTGCCGCCCCTGGAGCGGAAGGTGGCGGCCAAGATCGACGCGCACCTCGCGGAGCTCCCGGACCGCGCCTTTCTCGCCCCGTGGCTGGTGCGCCTCATGGCCACCAAGGGGGTCGGCTACCACTCGGCGGCGCTCCTGCCGGCGGAGAAGGAGGCGGTGGAGCGCCTCGGCAAGGTGGGGCTCCTGCGCTTCATCGTCGGCACCACGACGCTCGCCATGGGGATCGATTTCTCCGTGCGCACGGTGGTGGTGGCGAGCCGCACCCGCCCCGGCAGCGACGGCATCCAGCCCTTCGCCGACGCCGAGCTGATCCAGATGCTCGGCCGCGCCGGCCGGCGCGGCAAGGAGCGGGTCGGCTACTCGGTCGTGCCGTGGCACCGCGGCGAGGTGGGCTTCGAGCGCGAGGCGCTCCGCTCCGCGGTCACCACCGCCGCCGACCTCGACCAGGTGGTGGCGCTGCTCGCCGCCACCGGCGGCGCCGCCCCCCTGCGCGACCTCCTCGAAGGGGGGCTGGCCCGTTTTCAGGGGGAGGGACGAGGCGCGGAAGGGGGCGAGAGATGGGAGGACGCCGTGCCGCCGCTGGCGCCGTCGCGGCCGGTGGTGGAGGCAGCCGGGTGGTTCCGCTTCCCCGACGATCCGCGCTGCATCGGCTTCGCCACCCGGCTCGCCCACCGCACCCTGGTGCGTGAGGAGGGGCGGCTCCGGGGGCTGGTACGGGAGCGGCGCCACTGGCTCCACCGCTTGCGCGAGGCGGAGATCGACCTGCGCCGCCTCGCCGGGAGCGGCCGCCGGCGGCGCGGCCACCTGGTGCGCGAGCGCCGCCGCCTGGAGCGGGACCACGAAGAGGCGCGGGCGATGGTCGAGGAGATCCGCCGTGCCCGCTCGGGGCGACTGACGAAGATGGAGAAGCAGCTCACCCGCCACCCGTGCACCGACTGCCCGTTGCGGCGGGCGTGCTCCGAGGCGGACCTCGGCCAGCGGAACCATCCGGTCGCCGGCCCCCTGTCGCACGCCATCACCCACCTCCAGGGCCACGGCTTCTGCGATACCGACGGGGTCCTCACCCGCCTCGGCCGCGACGCCGCCGCCTTCGGCGGCACCTATGGCGGTCTCTACCTGGCGCGCCGCATCGCCACCGATCGCCTCACCCCGGCCAACCTCGACACCAAGGTCGCGCTCCTCGGGGCGCTCGCCGGTGGCCGCTGGGAGGCGGAGCTCAAGGACGTCCCGCGCGAGCTCCTCGTCCTCTACCCGGCGGAGCTCTCCGACCGCTACCGCAGGCTCCACGGCGGCCGCCAGCGGTTCTCCGGCTACGCCTGGCCGGCGGGTGAGCTCGCCCGTCGCTGGCTCGCCGGCGAGCCGTGGGGGGTGCTGGCCGCCGACCTCGTCGCCGGCGGGGTCATGGAGGGCGACCTGGTCCGCGCCCTGCAGCAGCTCGCCGACCTCGTGGGTGGCCTCCCCCGCATCGACCCCGCCTACCGCGGCCCGGTGGCACGCCTCCGCCACCGGTTGCTCAGGCCGCCGGTGGTCCCCGCCGATCTCGCCGGGTGAGCCGGCCCGCTGGCGGGGGTCAAGGCAGAGGTGGAAGGAGGTAGGGGCGCCGGGCCAGCGGCGGGCGGATCAGCGCAGGTCGTACCAGACGCCCCGGCCACGACCGTGCTGCTCCAGGTCACCCCTCTTCACCAGGCTGCGAAAGTGTTGCTTCAGGGTATTGCGGCTCGTGCCGGTCAGACGGATCGCCTCACCCATGGTGACCCGCCCGTGCTCCCGGGCGAGCTCCACGATCTGCAACGAAAGCTCCGGTAGGGTGGCAAGGACGATCCTTTCGCGCTCAATCTTCCTCTCCAGCCGCCGCACCTGCTCGACGAGCGACCGCAAGAAGAAGATCAGCCACGGCTGCCAGTTCGGGGTCTCGGTGCGGATGGTTCCCTGGGTCTGCCGCAACGCCAGGTAGTACGCCTCCTTGTTTTGCTCGACCACGCTCTCCAGCGAGCTGTAGGGCACATAGGCGTAGCCTGCCTGCAGGAGCAGCAGAGTCGTGAGCACGCGCGAAAGCCGGCCGTTTCCATCTTCGAACGGGTGGATTTCCAGGAATACCACGACAAACAGGGCGATAATCAACAGAGGGTTGAGGTGCTCGGCCTTGCGCTCCTCTTCCAGCCAGGTAACCAACTCCGCCATCAGCCGCGGTGTGTCGAAGGGGGCGGCAGTCTGAAATACGACCCCGACCTCCACCCCATTCTCGTCGAAGGCGACGACCCGGTTGGGGTGGGTCTTGTAGCTGCCGCGATGCCGGACGTCCTTCTCGCTGTGGCGCAGGAGGGCCTGGTGCAACTGCTTGATGTGGTTCTCGGTGACGGGCATCTCCTCCCAGGAGCTGAACACCAGATCCATCACCTCGGCATACCCGGCCACCTCCTGCTCGTCCCGCTTCGAATCATGGAACCAAGAATACACCCATTTACACCCATTCGCCATCTAGAACCCAATTCAACGCCTATTTACACCCAATTCGGAGACACCCTCCCTTTCGCGCCTTTCGTGGCCTTCGTGGTTTTGTCCCGAGGGCGGAACTTTATGCGTTGTTGTCTCTTAGATTTGCCTTTGAGGACGCCCAGCCGATTCTCCCGATCCAGGATATCCAGTAGTGAATCGATATCCGAATCAGCAAGATTCGGAATGGTCACCTCCTGAACTGGAACATCACGCAACACCGTGGGGTTCAAGATGCGATCGACGGCGCCGGCTCGGATAGACGCCACGATGAGGGGATTTCTCTCAAGCATGGATAGATCGCGCAGCAATGCAGAGAGCCCACGCCCGAAGATCTCGGCTTCGTCGATCGCCAGGATCTCGGGTGACGCCTCGAGTTCCATCGCAGAGATGACCGATCTGATTCAAACTTAGCGTCGCATTCCCGCAAGATCGCGCGACCGGATTGTATGTCTGCCCAGATGGGCTCCTCACCCAGTAGAAACTCCGACTGCTTCACCGGGCTCGTGGAAAGATCCGCAACCTCTTGCAAACGCCCGCCGCTTTGATCGGAAGACGTAGACTTGAGTTTGACACTTCCCGCGACATCAACGGGAGATTTCTGGGGGGAGGGAACGAAGTTTCAAGGAGTTAGGTGCGTTAGAGCGGCTACATCAGAACATAAACCTAGTACATGGATTGCATGGTTCGTCTTGACGAGCATGTGTTCTCGCATGTGGATCTACACACATGTATTTGCGTGTGAGGCCCGCGTGCGTCCCAAACGGCGTGCCCGCCTTCTCGCGAGCAAGCGGTACAGCAAGTACCTGCGCGTGAGTGCCCAGGGCGCTCTCGTCCTCGACCGTGCCGCGGTCGCGCTTGCCGCCCGTCGAGACGGCAAGTTCGTCATCACCGGCAACGACGACACCCTCTCGGCCGAAGACCTGGCGTTGGGCTACAAACAGCTCATGCGCGTCGAGCAGGCCTGGCGGACCCTCAAGAGCAGCCTCAAGCTCCGTCCGGTCTTCCACCGGAATCCCGAGCAGATCCGTGCACACATCGCCCTGAGTGTCTTGGCCTTGCTGTTGGAGCGAGTGGCCGAACGCGAGCTGCAGGACTCTTGGCGAAACATTCGGGACGACCTCAAACGGATCCAACTGGCGCAATTGTTTACCCCCCACGGAACCGTCTGGCAGGTGACCGAAGGGACCCCAGAGGCGCGTAACCGACTGAAAAACCTAGAGATCAAGAATCCTCCGCCGATCTTGAAGCGCGGCTGAAAACCTACGCACACGGCTATTTCGCGCCGCTCGCGTAACCCCTTGAGCTGTCTGCAAATTAAGCCTATCCCACGAGGCGAAGTGTCAAACTCAAGTCATAGCCCCATAGGTAGGGGGATTGGCAAAGATTGGCAACTCCCCTCCCCATAATCGTCGGGTGGGAATCTCGCGCAGAGAGGATCAGCGGAAATCGCAATGCAGGCCGAGATGGCATCGTCCGTAGGGCGGGCTTCAGCCCGCCGAGCACCGTAACTTCTTGAGATGACGGCGTCGGTCGGCTGAAGCCGACCCTACGGTCAGGTGCCACATCTTGTTTCCGCTGATCCTCAGAGGCGCAGAGGGAGGGAGATCGGGAGGGCGGGGCGCCGGCCATGCAGGAGCCGGCATGGGGTCCGGGTCGCTCGCCCAACCCAACGGGAGCCCCCCACTTCCGTGTCCTTCCGTGGATTCCGTGGCTAAAAATCGCCTTCCAGGCCGCTGTGGCCGGATGGGCACCACTGGAGACGCCTGAGCGGAGGCACCCCCATTCCCGGCCACGACCCCGCTGCGCCTCTGCGCGAGCCCCCCCTTCAAGCCCTTCATATGGATGGAATCTCTCCTACCCACGACACCCTTGATCCGCAGCTTCACCCTGCCGGCGGCTCGATCTCGAAGCTGAGCCGGGCGTGGGCGTCGCGGAGGGTGGCCTCCACGGTGGCTGGGTCGGGGCCGCGGGCGAAGAGGAAGCCGAGGTAGCGGTCGCCCTCGGGCAGGGGGACCAGCTCGCCGCCCACCGGCACGGTGATCGCCACCTCGGCGACGTTCGGCAGGCGTCGCGCCGCCGCTACCCCGGCGACCCCCCGCAGCACGCCGCCGCGGGAGATGGGGAGCATCATCACCCCGGCCGGCGGGACCTCCGCCGGCACCGCGGAGGCGCCGCCGCCGAGGGCGTGGGTGAGGACCACCTCCTCCAGCCGCACGCCGGCGGCGAGGCGGAGGGTCCGGCCGCAGAGGCCGCCGATGGTGCGCGGTGCCACCTCCACGACATGGCACCTGGATTCTGCAATCCTCCGGCATTCGGTCGCCGATTCAGGCCCTTCTACGGCGTTGGCTTCACCGATTTCGTGCTCGCCGTACCTCACCTTCAGTACGCCTGCGCCGAAATCGGCTCGCCGCCACCCATCAAGGACCTGCCTCGACGCCCTCGGTGGTCGAAAGATTGCAGAATCTAGGTGGCAACCACCGGCGGGGGTGATGCGGATCTCGATGTGGACCGGCCCCTCTACAAGCCCCAGGGCGTCGCACGCAGCCTGGGCGGTACGCCAGATCTCCGCCTGGATCGCCGACCCGAGGCGCGACGGGGTGACGTAGAGGGTCTCCTCGAAGAAGGGGCCGTCGAGGGGATCGGGCTTGTCGAAGAGGCAGATGGGGTGGAGGCGGCCCCCCACCAGCAGCCCCTCCACCGCCACCTCGACGCCGGGGATGAACCCCTCCACAAGGAGCGTCTCGTCCACCGGTCGCCCCTCCTCCGCCGCCACCGCTTCGAGGATCCGGCTGATGCGCTCCCCCGCGGCGACGAAGGCGGAGGCGGTGTCGGCGCGGATTACCCCACGGCTGCCGCCGAGGTCACGCGGCTTGAGGACGCACGGGTAGGGGACGGCGGCGGCGACGGTGGCCAGCTCGCTCTTCCACGCCACCGGCCGACACCACGGCTGCGCCAGCCCCGCCTCGGTGAGGCACCGCCGGGTGGTGAGCTTGTCGCGCGCCGCGGCCACCGCCGCCACCGGGTTGGCGCGCAGGTGGAGCAGCTCGGCGGCGCGGGCGGCGGCCTCCACCGTGTTGTCGTCGAGCCCCACCACCGCCCGCACCGGGTAGTGGGCGTGGAAGGCGGCGATCGCCCGCGCCGTCTGCTCCGCGTCGGCCAGCGGCAGGGTGATCGTCGCCCCGGGGGCGAGGCCGGCGAGAGCCGTGGGTGCGTCGGAGCCCACGGTCACCTCGACGCCGAGGGCGTCGGCCGCCGCCAGGAGGTCGGCGGTGCGGTAGGAGCGGGTGGCGAGCAGGAGTAGCAGCCGTGGCCGGCCGGATCGGCCGCCGGTGGCGTCCAGCTCGTCGAGCTGCTCGGGCGAGAGGTGGGCGGTCATAGTAGGGAGGGTCGAGAGGGGATGGGGCGCGAGGATATCGCCCCCTCTGCGGCTGGGGGAGCGGAGTCCCGGTTCCCTTGCTGCCTGGCAGGGAATTGGCCACGGAATCCACGGCAGGGCACGGAAGGGGCGAGCGCGCGCGGCGGAGGGTGAAGAGAACGAGGTGGCGCCTGCCGTGTTTCGAGCAGGAATGGGGTCCGGGCCGCTCGCTCAACCCTACGGGAGAGCCCTACTTCTGTGTCCTTCCGTGGATGCCGTGGCTAAAAATCGTCTTCCAGGCGCGTTGCGCATCGGTTGGCGGCACCGGTGACGTCAGACTGGCGGCACCCTCCATTCGCGCCCCATTTGCGGCTCGATCTATGAATTGGCCTTCCGGGCCACCTCCCCACTGCGTTGCAGCATGGGTGGGGCGCTCGTCTCGTTGTCATATGTGGCGCTTGTGGCTACATTCTCTCCATGCGTGTAGCTGGTATCCGTGAGGTAAAGAACCAGTTGAGTGCCTTCCTGCGCCTCGTGCGCCAGGGCGAGACGGTGCTGATCAGCGACCGGGGCAAGGTCGTCGCCCAGCTCTCGCCCCCCCCCGCCTACCCCACCTCACCCTACGAGGGGGAGGTCGAGGCGCTCCACCGCCTTGCTCGGGCCGGGATTCTCCGGGTCGGCAGCGGCGAGCCCGCCAGCGTCCACGAGCCGCCGGTGGAGCTTCCCGAGGGGGCGATCGATCTCGATGCGGTGCTGGACGAGACCCGGAGCGACCGGGGTCTCGGGTGATCTACCTCGACACCAGCGTCTTGCTCCAGCTCTATCTCCGCCAGCCACGGGCAGAGGAGGCGCGCGAGGTCCTGGCGACGAACGAGCCCAAGGTCGCCTCGTGGCTTCTCGCCGTGGAGGCGGTGGTGGTCCTGCGTCGCACCCTCGGCGACGCGGCGGGTACGCTGCTCACCCGCCTCGACCTGGACCTGAAGGCGTTTTCCCTCGTCGACCGCCTCTCTGAGGTCGCCGAGCGGGTGCGCCAGGACCCTCGTCTCGCCCGCTGCCGCAGCCTCGACGCCCTCCACGTCGCCACCGCCCTCGAGCTTCAGGCGATGGCCGGCCACGCGGTGCGCCTCGCCACCTTCGACACCCGCCTCGCCGAGGTGGCACGCGAGGTGGGGCTCGTCGTCGTCGGGTGACGGGGGCGGGAGCCACCGCCGCTCTGCGCAGGCCTCCCTCCGGGGCGGCCGGTTTGTCTTGCCGACCCACTTGGGTCATGAACGGGGTACGCCGTTTTTCGGGGAGATCCGTGCCGTACACCACGTCGAACCGGTCGCAGACCACCGTCGCCACCCTCCTCGCCGCGGCGATCGCCGCGGTCGGTCTGGTCCTCGACCTCACCACACCGTACGGCCAGGCGGGGGGCGCGGCGTACGTGGCGCTGGTGATGCCGGCCCTGTGGTTGCCGTGGCGCGACGCCTCGATCGTCCTGGCCGCCGCCGGCACGGTGCTCATCGGCGCCGGCTATGCCGCCCACTCCGCCACCGCGACGCCTTGGCTCGCCATCTCCAGCCGCGGCCTGGCGGTGGCCACCGTGTGGATTGCCGCCATCGCCATCGGCCGGTACCGCCGGGCGGTGGCGCGCTCCAGCCGTGCCGGCCACCTGCGCGCCCTCATCGACGCCACCGCCGATGGGGTGATCATGATCGACGCCGCTGGCACGGTGCAGGAGCTCAACCGCGCCTGCGAGGTGCTCTTCGGATACGGGATGGATGAGGTGGTGGGCCACAACGTCTCCATGCTCATGCCGGCGCCCTACCACGACGAGCACGATGGCTACCTGGCGCGCTACCTGCGCACCGGTGAGCGGCGGGTGATCGGGGTCGGCCGCACGGTGGAGGGGCGGCGCAAGGACGGCTCCACCTTCCCCATGCAGCTCTCCGTGGGCGAGGCGCACCACGCGGGCGAGGCGATCTTCGTGGGCACGATCCGCGATTTGAGCGAGCGCGAGCTCACCGCCCACAAGCTGCAGCGGGCGAAGGAGGCGGCGGAGGCGGCAAACCGGGCGAAGTCGCTCTTCCTCGCCAACATGACCCACGAGCTGCGCACGCCCCTCAACGCGGTCCTCGGCTATGCCCAGATCATGGACCACGACGCGGCGATCCCCGCCGGCCACCGGCGGGCGGTGCGGGCGATCCTCGGCGCCGGCAACCACCTGATGGAGCTGATCAACGAGGTCCTCGACCTGTCGAAGATCGAGGCCGGCGCGATGGAGCTCCACCCCGCGGACTTCTCCGTGGCGGAGCTGGTGGAGTCGCTCTCGGACCTCTTCGCGGTGCGCTGCGAGGAGCGGGGGATCGGCTGGCAGGTGGAGAACGAGGTGGATGAATCGGTGGTGGTGCGCGGCGACCACCGCAAGCTGCGCCAGGTGCTGATCAACTTCCTCGGCAACGCGGTGAAGTTCACCGACCACGGTGAGGTGACCCTTCGCCTGCGTCGCGACGGGGACGACGCCTACCGCTTCGAGGTGGAGGACACGGGGGCGGGGATTCAGCGGTCGGCACGGGGGCGGATCTTCGAGCCGTTCAGTCAGGCGGAGGAGGGGCTGGACAAGGGCGGCACCGGCCTCGGCCTCGCCATCGCCCGCCGTCAGGTGGAGATCATGGGCGGCGAGCTGGAGCTGGACACCGAGGTGGGACGGGGGAGCCGCTTTGCCTTCACCCTGCCGCTCCCACCGGGGGAGGGGCTGGCGGAGACGGCCGCCAGCCCGACCCCGGTGACGCGGGTGGTGGCACTCGCCCCCGGCTGCGCGGTGGACGCGGTGGTGGCGGACGACGTGGCGGACAACCGGGAGATCCTGTCGCAGATGCTCACCACCCTCGGGGTCACCGTGCGCACCGCGTCCGATGGGCGCGGGGCGGTGGCCCTGGTGGCCGAGAAACGGCCGGACATCTGCTTCCTCGACATCCGCATGGGGGAAATGGGCGGCGTCGAGGCGCTGGAGGCGATCCGCGCCGACGGCGACGCGATCGTCTGCGTGGCGGTCACCGCCGCCGGCCTGGTCCACGAGAGCGACGAGCTGCGCGCCGTCGGTTTCGACGAGGTGGTGAGCAAGCCGTTCCACTTCGAGCGCATCCACGAGTGCCTCGCCCACCACCTGGGGGCCCATTTTCGCTACGCGGAGGAGGCGGCGACCGAGGGGACCGGGGCGCACCTCGACCCGGCG
>CAZRGD010000002.1:16314-28193 GCA_964599505.1 uncultured Nitrospirota bacterium
TCGCTACGCGGAGGAGGCGGCGACCGAGGGGACCGGGGCGCACCTCGACCCGGCGACCCTCACCCTCCCGGCGTCGCTGCACGACCGCCTGGTGGCGGCGGCACGCCTCAACGCCTTCACCGAGGTGGAGGGGCTCCTCGTGGAGGTGGCGGCCACCGGCGGTGGCGGGGACCTCCTCGCCGCCCACCTGAAGGGCCACCTCGATCGCTACGACAGCGACGCCCTCCTCGCCACCCTGGAGAACGTGAACCATGGCTGAGCCCCCCCCTTCCCCACCCGGCGGCCCGAAGATCCTCATCGTCGACGACACCCCGGCCAACCTCGATCTGCTGCGCGACATCCTCGCCCCGGCGGGCTACCGGATCTTCTTCGCCACCGGCGGCGAGCAGGCGATCCGGGTGGCCACCGACGCTTGCCCCGACCTGATCCTCCTCGACGTGAACATGCCGCAGGTGGACGGCTTCGAGACCTGCACCCGGATGAAGAAGGTGGAGGGGGTGGCGGAGATCCCGGTGATCTTCGTCACCGCGCGCACCGACGTGGACGACCTCGCCCACGGCTTCGCGGTGGGCGGCGTCGACTACATCACCAAGCCGATCAAACAGCCCGAGGTAGAGGCGCGGGTCCGCACCCACCTGCGAATCCAGGGGTTGATCGGTGAGCTGCGCGAGGTCAACGCCACCAAGGACCGCTTCTTCTCCATCCTCGCCAAGGAGCTGCGCCCCGCCCTTGCCGCCCTCTCCGAGGCGGGGGCCACCCTGCACGGGGCCGCCGGCCACGAGCACCCGGCGCCGTCGCCGGGCGAGCTCCTGTCGGTCACCCAGGGCGCCGAGTCGGTCCTCACCCTCCTGGAGAACCTCCTCGAGTGGCCGCGGGTCGGCCGCGGCCAGAAGCTCGACCTCTACGACTCTCCGGTGACCGACGCCACCCTGGCGAGCCTCGCCGAGGGGTTGCCCGAGCTGCGCTTCCTCTCCCTCGCCGACACCCGGATCACCGACGCGGGGCTCGCCCATGTGGCGCGGTTGACCGGTCTGCACGAGCTCCACCTCGACAACTGCCCGGTGACCGACGCCGGGGTGACGCAGCTCGCCACCCTCACCGACCTGCGCATCCTCGACCTCAAGGGGACCCGGGTAACCGATGTGGGGCTGGCGGTGGTGCGCTCCTTCCCCCACCTCCAGGCCCTCTACCTCACCCGTGCCCCGATCACCGACGCCGGCCTGGCGCACGTGGCGACGCTGGCCGACCTGCGCACCCTGATCCTCTGGGAGACCCCGATCACCGACGCCGGCCTCACCCACCTCGCCTCCCTGCGCCGCCTCACCGACCTGATCCTGTGGGAGACCCGGGTCACCGAGGCGGGCGTCGCCAGCCTCGCCGAGGCGCTGCCTGCGTGCGACATCAGCGCCGACATGGCGGGGTGAGGGTGGAGCGGTCAGCGGACAGCGATCAGCTTGCAGGGCCGCCGGTGCGGCGGCACGAGGGTGGGGGAGGTAGCGGCCCTGAAGGCGGGACCACGCGAAGACGCGGGGGCGCGAAGGTCTCATCTCCAACTACGGACGGCACAGGCGCCACAACTGGAACTCCATCTTGCCCGGCAGGGAATTGGTCACGCTCCACGGAAGGGGCAGAGCACGCGGCGGGGGGGGGGAGAGAACGAGGTGACGCCTGCCGTGTCTCGCGCAGGAACGGAGTCCAGGTTGCTCGCTCAACCCAACGGGAGACCCCTACTTCCGTGCCCTTCCGTGGATTCCGTGGCTAAAAATCGCCTCCCATGCCGTTGGCCAATCCCTTGCGGCGCCCCTACCGCCCCCTTTTCGCCCTGCCCTTGCGCGGCGCGAAGGCGACGGCCGCCACCTCGGAGTAGGTGGAGGCGAAGTGGACCGTGAGCCCCTCCTTGATGTGGTCCGGGAGCTCCTCCACGTCGCCCCGGTTGGCCTCCGGGAGGATGAGCTCGTGGATTCGCACCCGGCGGGCGGCGATCACCTTCTCGCGGATGCCGCCTACCGGCAGGACCTGGCCGGTGAGGGTGAGCTCGCCGGTCATCGCCAGGGGCCGGGCGATCTTTTTGTTGCGCGCCAACGACACCAGCGCGGTGGCCATGGTGACCCCGGCCGAGGGGCCGTCCTTGGGGGTCGCCCCCTCGGGGACGTGGAGGTGGAGGAAGGCGTCGTCGAAGTAGTCCGCCTCCACCCCGAGGGTCTCGGCGTGGCCGGCGACGAAGCTGTAGGCGATCGACGCCGACTCCTGCATCACCTCGCCGAGCTTGCCGGTGAGCTTGAAGCCGCGCTGCTTGCCGTGAACCCGCGCCGCCTCCACATCGAGGGTGACGCCACCCATGGGGGTCCAGGCGAGGCCGGTGACGACGCCGACGCCGCGCTGCGGCTGCTCGGTGTGGAAGCGCGGCTTGCCGAGGTACGGCTCCAGGCCGCCGCGGGCGATGCGGATCGGCGGCTTGGTGCCGTCCAGCAGCGCCACCACCGCCTTGCGGGCGATGCGGCCAAGCTGCTTCTCCAGGGCGCGCACCCCGGCCTCGCGGGCGTAGCCGTCGACCAGCTCCCTGAGCGCCGCGTCGGTGATCCGTAGGTCGCCGCGCTGTAATCCCATCCGCTCCAGGACCCGCGGCCAGAGGTGGTTCTTGGCGATCGCCACCTTCTCACGGGTGATGTAACCGGCGAGGTGGATCACCTCCATGCGATCCAGCAGCGGCCGGGGGATGGTGTCGAGCTGGTTGGCGGTGCAGATGAACAGCACCTTCGAGAGGTCGAAGCGGACGTCGAGGTAGTGGTCGAGGAAGTCGCAGTTCTGCTCCGGGTCGAGGACCTCCAAGAGGGCCGAGGCGGGGTCGCCCTGATAGGAGGCGCCCACCTTGTCGATCTCGTCGAGGACGATCACCGGGTTGGCTACCTCCACCTCCTTGAGGGCATGGATCAGCTTGCCCGGCATGGCGCCGATGTAGGTGCGACGGTGGCCCTTGATCTCCGCCTCGTCGCGCATCCCGCCGAGGGAGAAGTGGTAGAGCTTGCGCCCCACCGCCTCGGCGACGGAGCGAGCGATGGAGGTCTTGCCCACCCCCGGCGGCCCCACCAGCAAGAGGATCGAGCCGGCGATCTCCCCCTTGTGGGCGCCCACCGCGAGGAGCTCGAGGATCCGCTCCTTCACGTCGTCGAGCCCCTCGTGGTCGCGGTCGAGGATGGCGCGCGCCTCCTTCAGGTCGAAGCGGTCCTCGGAGGTCACCCCCCACGGGAGCTGGGTGAGCCAGTCGAGGTAGTTGCGGGTGACCCCGTACTCGGGCGAGCCGACGTCCAGCACCGAGAGCTTCTCCATCTCCTCATCCACCCGCCCCTGCGCCTGCTCCGGCAGGGTGAGACCGTCGAGGCGCTTGGTAAACCGCTCCAGCTCGGCGGTCTTGTCGTCCTTGGAGATGCCGAGCTCCTTCTGGATCTCCTTGAGCTGCTCTTTGAGAAAGAAGCGGCGCTGCTGCTCGGTCATCTGCTCCTGCACCGAGTCGCGGATCTTGGCGTGCAGCTTCGCCACCTCCAGCTCCTTTTTGAGCAGGCCGAGGACCCGCTCCATCCGCTCCACCAGGGGGAAGGTCTCCAGGACCGCCTGCAGCTCCTCCTTGGTGGCGGTGGTGATGGCGGCGGCGAAGTCGGCGAAGGGGCCCGGCTCGCCGAGGCCGAAGCGGCCGAGAAAGAGCTTCAGCTCCTCGGAATAGACCGGGTTGAGGGGGATGAGCTCCTTGAGGGTGGTGGAGATCGCCATGCCGTAGGCACGCAGCTCCTCGTCGGTCCCGGTGGCGATCTCCGGGTATTCGACCCGGGCCACCAGGGGCGGCTCGGTGGAGAGCCACTCGACGATCCGGAACCGCTCGATCCCCTGGGCAATGAAACGGACGATCCCCTGACGCTGCCCCGGCTCGTGGACCCGCGTTACGCAGCCGACCTCGTAGGCGGTGTCGGTGGAGAACGGCCCATCCTGGTCCCCGCGGGCGAGGAGCAGGCCGGCCATGTGGTGGCCGGTCTCACCGATCGCCTCCATTGTCTTCAACCACCGATCCCCTTCGAGCAAGATGGGCATCCCCTGGCCAGGAAAGAAGGGGCGGTCCCACACCGGGATGATGTGGAGGATCGTCGGCAGGACATCGCCCTGGCGGGCGATCTCGGTGGTCGAGGCGCTCGCCTCGATGGTCTCGCCGGTCGCGTGTAGCTCTTCGGTCGGGTCTTGCTCGGATGGATCGCTCTCCATGGCTCATCTCCGCCTGCGGTGGGTAGTCCCTTTCAGGATGGGGACGCAACGGGCAAGGCGCCACCCCGGGGGGAGCGGTCAGCGGTCAGCCCGCCGGCGTGGGTGGCGTCTCCAGCGTGAAGACCGGGGGGACGGCGCGGCCCGGAAGGCCAATTCTTAGATTGAGCCGCAAATGGGGCGCGAATTGACGCAAATGGGTTGCCCCGGGGGATGGGGCGCCACCGGCGACGACCACCGGCACGGTCTGGGCCTGGAAGGCAACTGTTCACCGCAAAGACGCCAAGAACGCCAAGAACAGCAGGCGCATCTCGCCACCACGGACACCCCCCAACGGAATCCCGCTCTCCCATTCCCCTTCATGACCTTCATGTTCTTCATGGTGAAAAAGGCTTTTTTCCTGGAGGTGGTGTTGCATTCAGGCCACACGCGCTTCGCGCCGCCGGATCCGCGAGCTAGGAGTCTGTCGGACTTATGCGATCGTCGCGAGGGAAAGCGGGCTCGAGTCCGGATTGGGACCCGTTCGAGGCACATAGTGGGCCTATGAAACGAAGAACGGGGCACGATCCGGGCCGAGATCCGCTTTTCCGCAGTAGATCGTGCATAAGTCCGACAGGCTCCTAGGGCCTCCTCTGCGCTCCTGCGTCTCTGCGTCTCTGCGCGAGCCAGGCCGCTCCCCACGCTGGCCCTCACTACGAACGACACCGCACTTCCGATGCCGGCTCATTCACCTCGGCCCTGCGGCGTATACCGCTGCCGGAGGCGGCGATCGTTCAGCCACGCCTCGAGCTTGGCGAGACAGCCGTAGTGGGTCGCCAACCGGCGGCAGAGAGGCTCGATGTCGGGGTCCAGCAGGCAGAGGGTGGCCACGTCGTGGAGGTCCTGCTGGCCGCCGGCGATGCACTTGCTGGTGATGAAGCCGTCGCGATCGGCCACCCGCAGGCCCGCCTTCATCTCGAAGGTGCCGGGGGTGAGGCCGATCTCGGAGGCGGGCAAGACCTGAAACTCGACCCCCCCTGCCTCGCCATGCACCACCCAGGTGAGGTCTTCCGGTTCACTGGATTGCCGCACGGTCGCCTTGATCCCCGCCTCCCCGAGACGACCCACGACGGTCTCCGGATCCAGGTCGGCGGCGATATCCACGTCGCGGGTGAAGCGTTCGACCCCGTAGACGGCGGCGCAGATGCCGCCGATGAGCACCCCCTCCGGGTCGAGGATCTCCAGGAGTCGGCGGGCCGCGTCACTGAGCTGCATCGATCTCCTCCTTGAAGGCGAACAGCTCGTCCAGCCGCCGAAGCCGCTGGTGGACCGCCCCTTCGACCATGGAGACCCGACGGCCGTTACGCACCTCCGGGCGGATCGTCAGGCGCCCGGCCGCCGCGAGCTCCTTCACGTGGTCGAAGACCCGCCGGTAGTTACGGCCGGTCTCCTTGGCGAGGGCGTAGATCGACAGGGAGGGGGAGCGATCAACCACCTCCAGAAGCTCACGCTTGCATCGTGTAATTCGTGGCATATATGACATTTAGCCGGTCGGGGCCGATCCGGCAAGGGGCTCCATCCAGAGGTTTTGGGGTCAGGTCTTGCATTGCCACATTTCTCGAAGAAATGTGGCAATGCAAGACCTGACCCCAAAACCTTCACGGTGCTCGGCGGCCTCGCTACGCCCCCTGCACCTGCGGCTGCATCGCCATCTCGTGCTCGCGCACGGCGATGGCGATCTTGAAGCCGAGGGTGAGGACCAGCAGGCCGATGGCCCAGATGCCCGCGGCGATCGTCAGCTCCGGGCCGGAGGGCCAGTATTCCACCACCCGGTCGAGGGGGTTGGGGACGAAGCCGGCGACGATCAGGCCGAACCCCTTCTCCAGCATGAGGGAGAAGAAGAGGCAGACGCAGGCGATCACCAGGGTGGTGCGGTTGTTGCGAGTGCCCGACGGCACCAAGAGGATCACCGAGACCACCCCCAGGATCACCGAGAGGCGCATGAAGGGGACCAGGAGGTTGTGACCGCCGATCCCCATGAAGAGGTAAATGAAGGGGGTCGTGTGGCCAGGGATCTGGCTGTAGAAGGCGGTGAAGACCTCCAGGACGAGGAAGAAGAGGTTGGTCACCATGGCGTAGGTAATGATCTTCGCCAGAGTCTGGATGGCCTTCTCCCCCGGGTCGAAGCGGCTGAAGCGCTGGACCACGAGGAGACAGAGGAGGAGGAAGGCGGGGCCGGCGGCAAAGGCGGAGGCGAGGAAGCGCGGCGCCATGATCGCCGTCAGCCAGTACTCGCGGCCGGGCAGCCCGGCGTAGAGGAAGGCGGTGACCGTGTGGATGGAGATCGCCCACGGGATGGAGAGGTAGATGAAGAGGTTGAGCCACTTGGGATGGTGGTCACCGCGTGCCTGGTAGTAGAGGCTCACCGAAGCGATGAGGAGGTTGAGGGTGAAGTAGCCGGTGAGGACGGTGGCGTCCCAGAAGAGGATCGAGTTGGGACGCGGGTGGAGGATGACGTTGAGGACCCGCCGCGGCTGCCCCATGTCGGCCATGATGAAGAGGATGCACATGGTCACCGAGGCGACCGCGAGGATCTCCCCGAAGACCACCACCTTGCCGAAGGTCTTGTAGTCGTGGAGGTAGAAGGGGATGACCAGCATCACCGCCGAGGCGGCGACCCCCACCAGGAAGGTGAACTGGCCGATGTAGATCCCCCAGGAGACATCGCGCCCCATCCCGGTAAGCCCCAGCCCCACGTGGTACTGGTGGAAGTAGGTGGCCCCCCCCGCCAGCCCCAACAGCGCCAGGACGGTGACCCACGCAAGGTACCGCGGCCCGCCGGTCAGTGCCTTACCCAACATTTTCTTCCTCCCCGCGCACCACGTTCTCATCGACGATATAAAAGACGTTCGGCCGCGCGCCGAGCTGCGGCTTGCGCGTCAGGGTGTAGTGGGCTGCCAGCAGCCGCGACACCTCCGAGTCGGGATCGTTGAGGTCGCCGACGACGATCCCGCCGCCCGAGGCCGCCGCACACCGCACCGGCTCACCACGCTCCAGACGGTCGACGCAGAAGTTACACTTCTCCACCACCCCGATGTTGCGGGTGGGAAACTCCGGGTTCAGCTCTTTCACGTAGGGACGCGGGTTGACCCAGTTGAAGGAGCGTGCCCCGTACGGACAGCCGGCCATGCAGAAGCGGCAGCCGATACACCGGTGGTAGTCCTGAGCGACGATGCCATCGGCCAGACGATAGGTGGCGTCGGTGGGGCAGACGCGGGTGCACGGCGGGTTGTCGCACTGGTTGCACAGCAGCAGGAACGACTTCTCAGTGAGTGCTTTCGGCAGGTGGGCGTGGGTCTGGTCCGGAAAGGTGTGCTCGAAGGTGTCGGTCCAGATCCACTTCACCTCGTGGCGCACGTTATCGATCTGCGGCACGTTGTGCGCCTTGTGGCAGACGTCGATCACCCGCTGGACATCCTCGGCGGAGTTGAAGCGGCGCATGTCGATCACCATCGCCCACCGCTTCGCATCCTCGGCGCCGACGACGGTGGTGTAGTGGCTCCCCGGGCCGGCGACCCGGCGGGCGCAGGCGGTGCCGGCGGCCAAGCCGATAAAGCCGGCGAGCTTGAGAAAACCGCGACGGTCCATGCTCATCGCCACCCCTCCTTCGCTACCTCGGTGGGCGCGTAGTGGCAGCGCCAGCAGTACGGCTGTACCGCCGCGAAGCTATGGCACCGGTCGCAGAACTCCCGCCGGTTCGAGTGACAGCCGAGGCAGGTGCGGATGAGGGAGATGTCGTAGCGCTCACCGCGACCGTTTACGTAGACGCGGTCCGTGTCACGCAAGGCGGCGTCGCGCCACGACAGCAGCAGGTTCATGTGGTTGCGACGCATCCACCCCTCCGACTCGATGCACTCCTTCTCCGCCATCGCCTGGATGCGTGGAGTGTCCTCGCTCGGTCCGGTCCACGCCTTCGCGTAGACCAGGTTGATCAGGTGCGGCGAAGCGAGGATCAGAAAAAAAATCGCCACCGCCGCCACATTCTTGCCGGTGCCTTGCATCGTGATGAGCTCCCCCCGTCAACGAAAAAGGACAAAATAACCCACCGCCGGACCGTCCCACGCCTCCCTTGTTGCCTCCTCGCGTACGGAACGACGGCCAACGGAAAGGGCACCCTAACGGAGTTCATTTGAGCAAACAACAATAAAGTCCTTGCCTTTATCTGCTTGGGGTTGCACCTGGGTCACACCTCTGCCAGCCCGGTCCAGACGGGCGGGTGACACTCACACCACCACCGACTCCAGCTCGTTGAGGTCGACGATGTGATAGCCGCCGCAGGAGAAGAGGAGCTTGGTGAAGCCGCTCACCACGTTGATCCCCCCCTCGCGGAGGTAGAAGTAGTCGTCCTGGTAGCGGAGCTTGCGGATCATCTTCAGGAGCGGCGGCAGGAGGTCGGCGGAGATTTCCGCCCCCTCCGGGTATGGCTGGTCCGGGAGGGTGGCGAGGTCGAGGTCGCGGAGCTGGGCTGTGGTGTAGACCGAGTAATAGAGCGGCCGGTCGAGGAACCGGACGATGGTGGTGTCCGGGCCGAGGCCGAGGTCGATCTCGTACGCCCCCTTGTCGCGCAGGAGCACCAGGGCCTGGTCCAGCAGCCGGTCGATGCACCCATCCGACTCGCGCGGCGTGCGCGGCCGATCCTTGGTGACGCAGTCGGACTTGAAGTGGAACTGATACATCGGCGCTCTCCCCGAGGGGCGCCGCGCGGCGCGATCTCTCCTCGCCGCGGCGTCGTGTCGGCCACTCTAGCACGCGGCCGTGGAGTCGACTTTTCCCCCACCGGACCGCGGGTAGGAGCGGCCTCCCGGCCGCGAAACGGGGCCTACGGCCCCGCTGGCCCATAGGGCCAGGATTGCGGCCGGGAGGCCGCTCCTACCCCACCCTCAACACCGGCGCGATGCCGGCAGAGATGCCTACCGCCCCCAGGTCCGGAACCGCTCCTTACAGTAGGTGAGAAGGCTCGCGTAGTCGGGGAAGAAGAGGTCGAAACCGTCCTCCGCCCGGGCGTCGCGCTCGCAGTAGTCGGCGGTGTAGTCGCGACACGCCTGGGGGCGGGTCGCGTAGATCCCGCAGCCGCCGTCGGGCTGCAGGTGGCGACAGCGATTCTCGACCAAGAGGTACCACTGCCCCTCGTCTTTGAAAATGCTCGTGCGCTCGTGGGCGATCAACCACAACAGGTTGTTAAAGTCGAGCTTCGAGCGCGGCGTGTCGATCTCCTGGGTAAAGTAGGTGCAACAGATGTCACCGGGACAGGTGCCGCACTTCTCCTGCAGGTCGATGGGCGGGTCCATGGGATCGCTCATGGCGCCACCGCCACCGACAGAGGATCCACCGCCGCTGGCCACCGGTAGCGTGTGGCCGGACGGCCGTGATTGAAGCGGATCGCCGAGTCGGCGCCGTAATAGAAGCAGTACGGGGCGCGCGCTACCGCCGCCGCCGAGGCCCCCCAGTAGAGGCCGACGAAGCGGCCTGGCGCGCCGGGCCGCGGCCAGGTGGCGAGGATCGCGGTGGCGGCGGTGGTCTGTGCCTCCCCGAGGGTGAGGCCCTTGGGGGTGACGGTGAGGTCCGCCGGGTGGCCGGCGACCAGCGGGGCCGCCTCGGGTGCGGCCACCGCCCGCCCGAGGAGCCAGATGCTCGCCTCTCCCCCCACCTCGGCGAGGCGGGCAGGAGTGAGGATGCGACCGCCATGCTCCTGCTGGGCCATCTCCGCGAGCTGGCGGTAGACCGGGAGGTCGCCCTCGGCGACCACGTAGTACCGCGGCGACCGGGCGAGGAGGGCGTCGAGGCCCGGCGCCACCTCGGCGAGGGTGAGCTGCCGGAAGAGGTGGCGGTCCGGGTCCACGAGGAGACGCACGGGGCGCGCGGGGAGCGGGAGGTCGAGGGCGAGGCGCGCCCCGGTCATGTGGCGGTGAAAGGGGTAGCGCCCCGTTGCGGTCTCCACCGCCAGGTCGAGATCGAGGGGGTACGGATCACCCTCCTGGAGGAGGGTGGCCTCAAGGTGCCAGCCCCCGTCACGCCGCACCGCGTGCGCCCCCGTCGCCCGTACCACCGGTCCCCCGAGCCGATCGAGCCAGGCGTGGAAGAGGGGGGCGAGGTCCTCTCCCGATACCGTCTCAAAGGTGGTCTCGATATCGCCCCAGGTGGCGCGGCGACCGAGGGAGTCGTGGGCGAATCGTTTCAGAGCGGCGAAGAAGCGGTCATCCCCGAGGCGGCGGCGGACCTGATGGAAGAGGGCCGCCCCCTTGGCGTAGCCGATCGCATCGTCGGTCCGCGTCTGCTTGGAGCGGAAGCGACGCACCGGGTAGGCGTGGCCGGGGGGGACATCGAGGCAGTAACGCGCCGACCACCGCTCCCGGGCGTGACGTGCCGCCGCCGCCCCCTCCCGCTCGCGTGCCAGATAGTTGGCGCAGTAGGTGGTCAACGCCTCGCACCAGTTGCCACCGGCGGGGTCGACGAAGACGCCGTTACCCCACCAGTCGTGGGTGATCTCGTGGTCGAGGTAGCCGGGACGCAGGGCCCGCTCGCCCATGGCGATCACCCGGGGGCCGAGGAGGGTAAAACCGGGCATGCCATAGCCGGAGGAAAAGAAGTTCTCGACCACATCGAAGCGCGGATAGGGGTAAGGCCCGAGGTGCTTCTGGAGGATGGCGAGGTAGCGGGCCGCGGCGTCGAGGTAGAGCTTCGCGGTGGCCGGATCGTCATGCCGGAGGTAGCAGCCAAGGGCGATGGTCCCGGCGCGGCCGTGGAAGAGGTGGTACGGCGCCGCCACCACCGTCAGGTCGTCCGCCGGGAGGGTAGCGCGCCAGCGGCTCACCCCCTGGTGGCGCCCGGCGAGACGCCCCTGGCTCACCGCCATGAAGGGCGGCGGTAGGGCAATGTCGAGGTCAAAGAGGGCCATCCCCCCCGGGTCCGGGTACCAGCCGGAGCCGCCGTCGAGGAAGACCCCGGCCGGCGAGATGGTGCCGCCGGTAGAATCGCCGGCGACAAAGCGGATGTGGCCCGAGGGGCGCGGCGGGTCAAAGAGGGTACCGTGGTAACGCACCACCACCTCGGCGCCCGGTCCGCGGACCAAAATCGGGCCGGTGCCGTCACGCCGCCACGAAGCCGCCCCCTCCACCGCGGTCACCGCCAGGGTGGGGGCGAGACGGAGGGCGACGCGGCGGCCGGTGAGGCCGGTGATCCGGTCGGTCGCCTCGATCCGGTGGGTCGCGGGGGTGAGCCGTGCCTCAATATGGTGGCGAACCGCCGCCGTCGCCGAAACGCTGGCGAGGAGGAGGGCGACGACGAGAGCGACGGTCCGAGAGGCCATGGGAGCAGAGACGAAACCACGAACCGCCCCACGACGGAAGGGAGCGGCTACTCCATAATTGTCAGTTGGGGGCCTCGCGCAGTCTTCGACAGGCTCAGACTCTACGAGAGACGCGGGAGACGCAGAGGGGAGATAGGGTCAAGGGTTGGGCGTCACCGGTGGTACACCAAAGCACGATTGGGGCCAGGAAGGCCACGGCTCACCACAGAGGCGCAGAGGACACAGAGAATGGTACCTAGGAGCCTTGTGGCCGTGCCGGGTTCACCGGTTCCCCTGCCGCTTGTCCCAA
>CAZRGD010000003.1:0-16987 GCA_964599505.1 uncultured Nitrospirota bacterium
GAGGGCGAAGAGAGCACGCAGGGCGGCGTTGGAGCCGCCGGCGACGCGGCTGGTGAGGATCGTCGCCTTGACGCTTCGGCGGGTGATCTTCACCTGGACGCCGCGGGTGAAGCCGGGGTTGTGGTGGATCTTGCGCAGGGTGAGGAGCGCCATGCCGATCGCCCAGAGGCAGAAGTTGCGGAGCCCGCGCTCATGGGCGGGGAGGAGGGTGACGTAGGTGAGGGCGTTGCGCAGGTGGGCGAGGGCGATCCCCACCAGCTCATCCACCCCGGCGGCGAAGGCGGCCCGGTCCACCTCACCCTCGTGGTCGGCGTCGAGGTCGGCGAGCTCCACCCCGTGGCGGGCGAAGAGGTCGCGCGGCAGCCAGCAGGCGCCACGTTGGTGGTCGTCCCACACGTCCTTGAGGATGTTGGTCATCTGCAAGCCCTGGCCGAAGGAGACCGCGAGGTCTGCGAGACGTTCCTGGTGGCGGCCGATCTCCGGCGCGTAGTCACAGAAGAGGGTGGTGAGCATCTCGCCCACGCAGCCGGCCACGTAGTAGCAGTAGCGGCCGAGCTCCGCCACGTCCGCCAGCCCCGCCGGGCCGCCCTCCTCGTAGATCTCCATCCCCCGGCTCATCACCTGGATGCAGCGGCACAGGGCGGTACGCTGGACCGGAGAGAAGCTGTGGGTGAGGCCAACCACGGTGGCGGTGTGGTCCACCAGCTCCCGCTCCGCCGCCAGGGTGGAGCCGGAGAGGAGGGGGACGAGCTCCTTGGCGAAGGGGTCCGCCGCCTCCGCCCCCTCCACCACCCGGATGAAGCGGTCATGGAAGCGCCGCTTCTGTGCCGGCGCCATGGCCTCCTCGTCCTCGATCGTGTCGGCGATGCGGCACAGGAGGTAGCCGTTCGCCACCGCCCGGTAGAGGGGCGGCGGGAGCTGCGGGATGGTGAGGGCAAAGGTCCGCGACACCCCCGGAAGGATCGCATCCTGATACCGCTCCGCCGCGGAGAGCCCGTCCCGCCCGACCGCCTCGGTCACGGTTGCCGCTAGTGCCATCGGGCGAGTCTACGGGGGGGACGAGCGTGGGCTCAACCGGGCGCGGATCTTGCCCTGCGGGCAAGATCCGCGAAGGGGGGAGGCGGGCCGGGGGCGAGGTGGCGCTACACGCGAGAAACTGGGGAGGTCACACCTATGTCAGCTCTTGGGTTGGGGAACCCTCGGGGTACCGCTGCTTTCCGGGCCGCCACCCGCTCCCTGTGCGCGCTCCGCGCCAGGCGGTAGGGTCGCGGCACCCCCTTTCGGAGCCCCCCATGCACCTCTCCTTCCACGGCGCTGCGCGCAACGTCACCGGCTCCTGCCACCTGGTCGAGGCGGCGGGCAAGCGGATCCTCATCGACTGCGGCCTCTACCAGGGGGGCCGCGAGCTCCACGAGGAAAATGCCGAACCCTTCGGCTTCGAGCCGGGGGCGATCGACTACCTCCTTCTCACCCACGCCCACCTCGACCACTGCGGCCGCATCCCGCTGCTGGTGAAGCGCGGCTTTCGCGGCGAGATCATCTGCACCGGGGCCACCCGCGAGCTCGCCCGCCTGGTGCTCCTCGACGCCGCCCACCTGCAGGAGGAGGAGGCGCGCTACCGCGCCCGCAAGGAGGCGCGGCGCGGTGACCACGGCGGAGAGGAGCGGCCGCTCTACACCCTCCTCGACGCCCTCTCCTGCCTCGACAACTTCGGCCGCATCGTGCGCTACAACAGGTCGGTGGAGCTCGCCCCGGGAATCCGCGCCACCTTCCTCGACGCCGGCCACATCCTCGGCTCCGCCTCCATTCTCCTCGACCTCGACGAGGACGGAAGCCGCCACCGCCTCTGCTTTTCCGGCGACCTCGGCAACGCCGGCCGGCCGCTCCTGCGCGACCCGATGCCGCCACCGGTGGCCGACACGGTGGTCATGGAGACCACCTACGGCGACCGCTGCCACAGGCCGCTGGGCCACTCCATCGACGAGCTGTGGCAGGCGATCACCGACACCTTCGCGCGCGGCGGCAACGTCATCGTCCCCACCTTCGCCCTCGAGCGCGCCCAGGAGCTCCTCTACTACCTGCGCCAGGGGGTGGAGACCGGGAAGCTGCCACACACCATGCAGCTCTACCTCAACTCCCCCATGGCGATCTCCGCCACCGAGATCTTCCAGCGCCACCCGGACGCCTACAACGAGGCGACCCGCACCATGTTCCAGAACCACAACGATCCCTTCGATCTGCCGGGGCTCCACTTCACCCGCGACATGAACGAGTCCATCGCCCTGAACCAGATCCGCGGCGGCGCGGTAATCCTCGCCGGCTCGGGCATGTGCACCGGCGGCCGGATCCGCCACCACCTGAAGCACAACCTGTGGCGACGCGAGTCCGCCATCCTGTTCGTCGGCTACGCCGCCCGCGGCACCCTGGCGCGGCGCATCATCGACGGCGCCAAGCGGGTCCACATCTTCGGCGAAGAGATCCCGGTGCGCGCCACCATCCACACCATCAACGGCTTCTCCGCCCACGCCGACCGCGACGAGCTCCTCGCCTGGCGCCATGGAATCAAGGGGGTCACCCGCACCTTCCTCGTCCACGGCGACGAAGAGCCCATGGCCCGCTTCGCCCGCCGCCTCCCGAAGGGGAAGGCGGAGATGCCGCAGCTCCACCAGCGGTACGAGCTCTGATTTCTCCCTACGAGAGAAATCAGGAAGTGGCGCTGCGCGCCACGGGGTGAAGACGGCCCTCTTCGATTTCTCCCGCAGGGAGAAATCGAATCAGAGGAACTCGACCACCACCCGCTTCGGGATGAGGCCGGCGTCGGCGGCGCGGTCGAGGAAGAGCTGGACCGAGCGACGGCCGTCGTCGCCGTAATCCAGCGTCCGGTCGTTGACGTACATCTGGACGAAGCGGTCGGCCAGCTCGGTGTCGAGGCCACGGCCGTACTTCATGGCGTGGGTCAGGGCCTCGTCGCGGTGGGCGAGGGAGTAGCGGATGGAGGCCTCCAAGATCCGCGCCACCTTCGCACACGGCTCTTCGCCGAGGTCACGGCGGATCGCGTTACCGCCCAGGGGCAGGGGCAGACCGTCATTCTCTTGAGCCCACCACTCGCCGAGGTCGACGACCTTGTGGAGGCCCGATTGCGCGTAGGTGAGCTGCCCCTCGTGGATGAGGACCCCCGCCTCGTACCTCCCCTCGGCCACGAGGGACGGGATGGCGTCGAAGGCGGCAGGCTCGGTGGCCACCCCCGGAGTGTGGAGCGCCAAGGCGAGGGCCGCGGAGGTGAGCTCGCCGGGGATCGCCACGGTGACCTCGGCGAGACGCGCAGGCTCCATCGGCGCCCGCGAGACGACCACCGGGCCGTACCCCTCGCCCATGCTTGATCCGGCGTTGAGCAGGGCGTAGCGGTCCGCCACGTGGGCGAAGCCGTGGATCGACAGGGCGGTGACCTCCAGCTCGCCCGCCAGCGCCCGCCGGTTGAGGGACTCGATCTCCTCGATGACGTGGTCGAAGCGATAGCCGCCCGTATCAATCAGCCCGTCGCCGAGGAGCGAGAACCACATGAAGGCGTCATCGGGATCGGGCGAGTGGCCGAGGCGGAGGGTCTGGGGCATGGAGAAACCTGCGCGGTTGGGGGAGAATCGCCCACGGCCCAGGAGGGCCGCGGCCGCCCGCGGATTGCGGGCCGCGAAGGCTGACACCGCAACCGCCAGGAGGGCAACCATGGCCGATCCCGTATCCGATGACCACGCCGCCACGACGCAGGCGCGCGTCGCGCAACCGATCTCCGCCTGGCCGGAGGAGCTGCGGCCGCGCGAGCGGCTCATCGCCCGCGGCGCCGCGTCCCTCACCGACGCGGAGCTCCTGGCGATCTTCCTGCGCGTCGGGGTCCGGGGGCTCACCGCAGTGGATTTGGCACGCAACCTCCTGGACCAGTTTGGCGGCCTCCACGGCCTCTACCGCACCCCCTTCGCAGAGCTTGTGGCGGTGCGCGGCCTCGGCCCGGCGAAGGCGGCACAGCTCGCCGCGGTCCTCGAGCTCGGCCGTCGCTACCAGGCGGCACTCCGTGACCAGCGCCCGATCGTCGCCGACGCCCCGGCCGCCTACACCCTCCTCGCCCCCCACTACGCCGGTCGGCGCACCGAGGCGGTCACCCTCCTGCTGCTCGATTCCGGCAACGCCCTGCTGGCGCTCATCGACGTGGCGGAGGGGACGGTGGACGGCTCCGCGGTCTACCCGCGCGAGGTGGTCAGGCTGGTGGTGGAGCACGATGCCACCGGCGTCATCCTCGCCCACAACCACCCCTCCGGCCGCACCCAGCCATCGGAGGCGGACCGCCACCTCACCCGCCGCATCCACGCCGCCCTGCGCGCCATCGACGTGCGGCTGCTCGACCACCTGGTGTGTGGCGAGGCGGGCTACTACAGCTTCGCCGACCACCGCGAGGCGTCGCTGGCCTAGGAGTCTGTCGGACTTATGCACGATCTACTGCTCAACAAGTGGATCTCGGCCCGGATCGCGCCCCGTTCTTCGTTGCATAGGCCCACGTAGCGCTCGAACGGGTCGCAAACCATCCACCGGTGGGGTTCGCGGAAGGTGCCCACACGTCACGATCAAGGCGCCCCTCTCTGCCGCCGAAAAGCAAACGACAGAGACCCGTCCCGAGTGGCACACCGCATCCTCGCATCCGAGGGGTCCGGCACAAAGGAAGGCCACATGACACGCGCAGATCTGACCCCGATCTTCGAACAGATTCACCCGCTTCCCGAAGCCGCGGTGCGCGTCCTCGGGGCGGTCGACTGCGACGACACCACCGTCGACGACCTCGCCCACCTGATCCGCCAGGACCCGCTGCTCCATGCCGCCTGTCTGCGGGTAGCCAACTCGCCCCTCATGGGGGTGCGTTACACCATCGACTCGGTGGAGCGGGCCATCGCGCTCCTCGGTCGGAGCGCGCTCACCAAACTGGTCGTCACCGCCTGCGCCGGCGACACCCTCCAGGGGGGTGGGGCCAGCCACCACATCGAATGCGCCGGCCTCTTCCGCCACGGCCTGGCGACGGCGGTCACCAGCGAGTTGGTCGGTCACTACTGCGACGTACCCAACCCGGGCCTCCTCTACTCCGCCTGTCTCCTCCAGGACATCGGCAAGCTCGCCCTCGACGGGTGGCTCGCGGAAAACGCCGCCGACCTGCTCCGCCTGGTGGACGATGAATCCCCCTTCCCCGAGGCAGAACAACTCGCTTTCGGCGTCAACCACGCCACCGTCGGCGGCTGGCTCGCGGAGAGCTGGTCCTTCCCGGCCCCCCTGACCGAGGCAATCGCTTGCCACCACCACCCGGAGCAATCCACCAGCCCCACGGTGGCGCGCATCATCCAGCTCTGCGACCTCATCTGTCTCACCCAGGGGATCGGCTGCGCTCCCGGCGGTCTCATCTACCAGATCCCCGATGACCTCCTCACCGAGCTCGACCTCACCATCGACGAGGTCGGCGCCATCTCCGTCGATCTCGCCGCCCACCTGGAAGAGATCGATACCCTGGTGAGCGACAGCGTCGCCCGGTGAGAGGCGGCCACAAGGCCCCCGTGGAGGGGTGAGCCCGACCTAGATTCTGCAATCCTCCGAGCACCGAGGGCGTCGAGTCAGGTCCTTATGCAAGGCGGCGAGCCGATTTCGGCGCAGGCGTACTTGCGGTACGTCGAGCACGAAATCGGTGAAGCCAACGCCGCAGAAGGGCCTGAATCGGCGGCCGAATGCCGGAGAATTGCAGAATTTAGGTCCTACTCGATTCAGGCCGGGAACCGATCGACGATCCGCACCTCGTCGAGGTCGAGTTGGCCGGAGCGCGGGCGGGCCTCCTCCACCGGCTTGCCGATCGCCACGAACATGGAGATGAGGTGGTCGTCGGGCAGGTGGAGCAGCTCCGCCACCTGGTTGGGGTCGAAGCCGTCCATCGGGCACGAGTCGTACCCCATGGCGCGCGCCGCCAGCATCAGGGTCTGGGCGGCCATGCCGCAGGAGCGTTGTGCCTCGTCGCGGGCGAGCTGCTCATTGCCGTCATAGAAATTGAGGATCATCGGCACGACCTGGTCGCGCACCGCCGCCGGGGCGTCGCGCCAGTAGCGCGCCGGATCTCGCACCCAGGCGCGGATGTCGCCACACACCGCCACCAGTAGGGAGCAATCGGTCACCTGCGCCTGACCCCAGCTCGCCTCCCTGAGCAGCACCCGCAGCGCGGGATCACGCACGACGACGAAGCGCCAGTGCTGGATATTGAAGGCGGTCGGCGAGCACATCGCCGCGGTGAGCAGCCGCGCCTCCTCCGCCGGGTCCATCCGGTGGTCCGGATCGAACTTCTTCACCGACCGCCGGGTCTCAACCGCCTCGAAAAGGTCCATCGTTGCTCCCCCGCAAGGTTTGGTAAGTCGTCGGGGACGCACTCTCACCCAAGCAGCGAGGTCAAGGGAAGCACGCCACCGCACGGCATCCTCGCGCTGAGACGCAGGGGCACAGAGAACGGCATCAGAAAACAACACACGTTTGCGCCGTTCTCCTTCGTGACAACCCCCGTCATCGGTGGTGACGATCGGCCTTGCGGGGCGCTGGAAGCGGGCTCACCGCGAAGACGCGAAGAGCGCCAAGAGGGGCCGAGGAGGTAGTGCAGGCGATGCACCCGACGACGAGCGACGGCGCCTGCTGGCATCGACGGGTATCGCGGTGCTCCTCTGGCGACCCGATGTCTGCCGGAAGCCCTGTACTCTCCGGTTGACCTCGATTGCGAGCGAGCCTCCGGACCACCCCTTTGCGCCCTTTGCGTCTTCGCGGTGAGTCCTGCGCCTTCCATGCACGCACCGTCGCGCAGTACGCCGCCCCCGACACCCCCAACGGAATCCTGCTCCCGTTCATGTTCTCCATGGTGAAAATACTTTCCGGGCCACTGCGTGCCGGTTGCTTCCACCGGTGACGCCAGACCGGAGGCGCCCACCATTTGCGTCCATTCGCGCCCTATTTGCGGCTCGATCTAGGGATTGGCCTTCCGTGCCGCCGCGGAGGCTCAGGGGACCACCCGCGACCCACTCCCCCAGGGGTAACGTCTCTGCGTCTCTGCGCCTCCGCGCGAGATCCGGCCTTCCCGACCCTCACCCGGTCACGGCGCACCACCCGCGACGCCTCCCCTTCGCGGTCTCCCGGCGGCCCCGTCTACCGCTTCGCCAGTCCCTGAAGCAGGCGCGCCCGCAGCCCAAGCAGAGTCAACCCCACGACCTCTTCCCGCTCCTCATCGAAGCGGACAATGACTCCCTCCCCAACATCCACCCCCAGTGCCGGCCGAGGCTCTCCCATCCTTTTTTTCGCGCAGCGAAAAAAAAGCTAGAACGCCGCGGCGGAGGCCCGCGCTAGCGCCAGGACGGTATCCGGGAAGAGGCCGAGGGCGAAGATGCCGACGACCGACGCGGCCAGCGACCAGCGCATGGGCACCGAGAGCAGCACCTGCGGCTCGCCCTCGGGATCACGCATGTACATGTAGACCGCGACCCGCAGGTAGTAGTAGGCGGAGACGGCGGAGTTGAGCATCCCCACCACTGCCAGCCAGACGAGGTTCGCCTTGACCGCCCCCATGAAGATGTAGAACTTGCCGAAGAAGCCGGCGGTGGGGGGGATGCCGGCGAGCGACAGCATGAGGACGAACATCACCGCCGCCAGCGCCGGGTGGACCTTCGCCAGCCCGGCGAAGTGGTCGAGGCTGGTCCCCTCCCGGCCGTCGGTGCGGTTGAGCGCCGCGACGACGCCGAAGGCGCCGACGTTCATGAAGGCGTAGGAGAGCATGTAGAACATCACCGTGGCGGTGCCGACGGAGCCACCGACCACGACGCCGACGAGGATGTAGCCGGCGTGGGTGACCGACGAGTAGGCGAGCATGCGCTTCACGTCGCGCTGCTGGATCGCCATGAGGTTGCCCACCGTCATGGTGATCACCGCCAGGGCCGTCAACAGGCCGCCCCACAGGGGCGACTGGCCGCCAAGGCCACCGACGAAGATGCGCAGGATGGCGGCGAACGCCGCCGCCTCGGACCCCACCGACAAAAACGCGGTGACCGGTGTCGGGGCGCCGGTGTAGACGTCCGGGCTCCAGAAGTGGAACGGCACCATGGAGACCTTGAAGCCGAGACCGACGATCACCATGACGATCGCCAGGGCCAAGGGCGCGGCCATCGCCTCCGGGTGGGCGGCGAGGAAGGTGTGGATCCCGGCGATCGAGGTGGTGCCGGTGATCCCGTAGATCAGTGAGAAGCCGTAGAGGAGGAAGGCGGAGGAGAAGGCACCGAGGATGAAGTACTTGAGGGCCGCCTCGTTCGAGCCGAGCCGGCCGCGCAGGAAGCCGACCAGGCAGTAGAAGGTGATCGACATGAGCTCCAGCCCCACATAGACCACCATCAGGTCGCGCGCCGAGGCCATCACCATCATCCCGAGGACCGCAAAGAGCAGCAGGGTGTAGTACTCGCCGTGCTCCATCCCCTCCTGGCGCAGGTAGCTCCCCGAGTGGAGGATCGCCAGGGTGGCAGCGAGGAGGAAGACCCACTTGAAGAAGAGGGCGAAGTTGTCCACCGCGTAGGTCCCGGAGAAGGTGACCACCGGGTGGTTCCACAGGGGGATCATGGCGGCGCCGCAGACCACCAGGATGAGGATCGCCATCGCCGCCAGGGACCCCTTGTTCTCCTCCTTCACGGTAAAGGAGAGCATCAGGTGGCCGAGGCCGAAGACGACCAGGCAGAGCTCGGGGAGGATCGCGGTGTACTGGATGTCGGGCATCATGGGAGGCCCCCGAGGGCGGCGACGCTCACCGGCGCCTGGGCAATGAGGTGGTTCACCGTCGGGTGGAGGATGGCGAGGAAGGGGTCGGGGTAGACCCCGATCCACACCGCCAGGACCACCAGGGGGGCGAGGACGACGAACTCGCGGACGTTCATGTCCTTCAGCTCAAAGTTCTTCGGATTGTCGAGCTTGTTGAACATCACCCGCTGGAACATCCACAGCATGTAGCCGGCGCCGAGGATGATCCCGAAGGCGCCGACCACCGCGAAGATGCGGAACTGGGAGTGGAAGACCCCCACCAGGGTGAGGAACTCACCGACGAAGCCGTTGAGCCCCGGCAGGCCGATCGACGACATGGTGAAGATGGAGAAGAAGACCGCGTAGATCGGCATCACCTTCGTCAGCCCACCGAACTCGGAGATCAGCCGGGTGTGGCGCCGCTCGTAGATCACCCCGACGAGGAGGAACAGCGCCCCGGTGGAGATCCCGTGGTTGACCATCTGCAGGATCCCCCCCTCCATCGCCTGCTGGTTGAGGGCAAACAGGCCAAGGGTGATGTACCCCATGTGGGAGACGGAGGAGTAGGCGACGAGCTTCTTCAGGTCCTTCTGCGCCAGGGCCATCAGCGCCCCGTAGATGATCGCGATGCCCGATAGCAGCATGATCGCCGGCAGGAAGTGGGGCAGGGCCGACGGGCACATGGGGATGGCGAAGCGGAGGAAGCCGTAGGTCCCCATCTTCAGCATCACCCCGGCGAGGATCACCGAGCCGGCGGTGGGCGCCTCGGTGTGGGCGTCCGGCAGCCAGGTGTGGAAGGGGAACATCGGCACCTTCACCGCGAAGGCGACGAACAGGGCGGCGAAGATCCACCCCTGCATGGTCGGCGAGAAGGTCGGCGCGAGCTGAGCGATGGTCTGGATGTCGAAGGTGTACCCCGCCTTCACGTAGAGGACGAGGATCGCCACCAGCATGAGGACCGAGCCGGCGAGGGTGTAGAGGAAGAACTTCACCGCCGCGTAGATCCGCCGCTCGCCGCCCCACACCCCGATCAGGAGGTACATGGGGACCAGCATTGCCTCCCAGAAGAGGTAGAAGAGGAAGAAGTCGAGGGAGATGAAAACGCCGATCATGCTGGTCTCCAGGACCAGCATGGCGATCATGAACTCCTTCACCCGGGTGGTGACCGCCGTCCAGGTGGAGAGGATGGCGATCATCGACAAGAGGGTGGTGAGCAAGATCAAGAGCAGGGTGATCCCGTCGATCCCCACGTGGTACTGGACGCCGAGGGAGGGGATCCACTCGTGGACCTCCACGAACTGCATCGCCGCGGTGGTGCGGTCGAAGCGGGTGGCCAACGGCAGGGAGGCGAGGAAGGTCACCACCGAGGTGGCGAAGGCGACGTGGCGAGCCGCCGCCGGGTTGTCGCGCCGGACGCCGAAGAGGAGAGCCGCCGCCCCCACCAGGGGGAGAAAGGTGACGATCGACAGGATGGGGAGGGACATGGGGGTTGGCTTTCAGCTTTCAGCGGTCAGCTTTCAGCGCGTGGGGGCGGGGGTTCGGAGTCGCGGGGGGCGCAAAGATCTGCATGGGAAGTGGTCGTCGTTCATGCTCGTAAGAGGACGCCAGATGAGCACACTGCAGAGTGGTCGTTGTGACAAGTTGGTTGGTTCGATTCAGTTCTTTGCGCTCTTCGCGTCTTTGCGGTGAAGTCATCTGAGGTGGGGGTGAACGTCGTGATGTCTCGGAAATCGGTTTGCGGATCGCTGATCGCTCCTAGAGCCACGTCGCCAACGCGACCACCGTGATCACCACGAAGCCGGCGAGCATGGCGGTGGCGTAGTTGTTCACCCGGCCGGTCTGCAGCGGCCGGAGGCCGGCGCCGAGGTCGCGGATGAGGATGGCGGTGCCGTTGACGATGCCGTCGATGACGAAGACGTCGAAGCCGCGGTGCAGCAGCCGGGCAAGGGCCTTGATCGAGCGCACGAAGCAGAGGTCGTAGAGCTCATCTATGAAGTACTTGTTCAGCAAAATCCCATGAATCAGGGGAAAACGGCGACCGAGGGCGACCGCGCGCTCGGGACGGGCGACATAGAACGAGTAGGCGATGGCGATCCCCGCCACACCTACCGCCACGGAGAGCCCCATGAGCCCCCACTGGAGGGCCAAGGAGAGCTCGTGGGCGTGGCCCGCGTGGCCATGGCCGAAGGCGGGGGTGAGGAAGGCGAGGATCCCCTCGCCCATGTGGACCAGGGACGGGCCGCCGAGGAGCTCGGGCCAGCCGACCACGCCGGCGACACAGGAGAAGAAGGCGAGGACCACCAGGGGGCGGGTCATGGAGACCGGCGACTCGTGGATCTTCGATGCCGCCTCCGCCGGGTAGCGCGCCTCGCCGTGGAAGGTCATGTAGATGAGACGGAACATGTAGAAGGCGGTCATCAACGCAGCCGTCACCCCGAGGGCCCAGAGGAGGGTCCCCATGGTGTTGCCGTGGGCGAAGGCGCGCTCGAGGATCAGGTCCTTGGAACAGAAGCCGGCGAGCGGCGGGATCCCGGAGATCGCCAGAGCGCCGACCACGAAGGTCCAGTAGGTGACCGGCATCTGCTTGCGCAGGCCGCCCATGTTGCGCATGTCCTGCGGGTCGTCGTGGACACCCGCGGCGTGGAAGCCGTGCTCCACCGAGTGGATCACCGCCCCGGAGCAGAGGAAGAGGAGCCCCTTGAAGAAGGCGTGGGTCATCAGGTGGAAGGCGGCAGCACCGTAGGCGCCGAGGCCGGCGGCGAGGAACATGTAGCCGAGCTGGCTCACCGTGGAGTAGGCGAGGACCCGCTTGATGTCGTTCTGTACCAGGGCGATGGTCGCGGCGAAGAGCGCCGTGAAGCCGCCCACCACCGCCACCACGTCCGCCGCCACCGGCGCCAACTCGAAGAGGGCGGAGCAGCGCGCCACCATGTAGACGCCCGCGGTGACCATGGTCGCGGCGTGGATCAGGGCGGAGACCGGCGTCGGCCCCTCCATCGCGTCGGGGAGCCAGACGTGCAGCGGGAACTGAGCCGACTTGCCCATCGCGCCGACGAACAGCAGGAGGCAGATGAGGGTGAGGGTCGGAACCTCCATCCCGAGGAGGGCAATGTGCTGGCCGACGATCGTATGCGCCTGGGCAAAGACGGTGTGGTAGTCGAGGCTCCCGAAGGTCACCCAGATGAGGAAGATGCCGAGGCCGAAGCCGAAGTCCCCCACCCGATTGACCACGAACGCCTTCTTGCCGGCATCGGCGGCGGAGGGCTTCTCGTACCAGAAGCCGATCAGGTAGTAGGAGCAGACCCCCACCAGCTCCCACCCCACGTACAAGAGCAGGAAGTTGTTCGCCAGGACCAACAGGAGCATGGAGAAGGTGAAGAGCGACAGGTAGGTGAAGAAGCGGCGGTAGCCGGGATCACCCTCCATGTAGCCGGTGGAGTAGACGTGGACCGCGGAGCTGATCCCGGTGACCACCACCAGCATCATCGCGGTGAGGGGGTCGACCTGGATCCCGACGCTCACCCGGAAGGTGCCGGCACTGATCCAGGTGTAGAGGTCGCCGTAGAGGAAGGGGCCGTGGCCGGCGTGGCTCATTAGGCCGATCACCGTGCCGATCGACAGAGCGAGGGCGGCGAGAACCGCCGCGGTGGCGATGCGGTGGCTCCAGCGGCGCGGGTAGAAGCTGCTGAACAGGCCGTTGCAGAGAAAGGCCAACAGCGGCAGGGCGGGGATCCAGGCGGTGGTGGTCATCGTTATTAGCTTTCAGCTCTCAGCGGTCAGCTCTCAGCCCTTGGGGGCCGGCCCTCGGCGTCGACTCCGCGGTACACGGCGGTCATCCATCTTCGGTGCTTCCTCCACTTGCCCCTCCACGGCGCCCAGCCCTCGGTTCCAGAGAGCCGAAAGCTGAACGCTGACTGCTTCCGTTACCACTTCAACAGGTTGAACTCATCCACATTCAGGGTCTGCTTGTTGCGATAGAAGGCGATGATGATCGCCAGCCCCACCGCCGCCTCGGCCGCCGCCACGGTGAATACGAAGAGGACGAAGACCTGGCCGGTGATCGACTCCAGATGGCGGGAGAAGGCGACCAGGTTGAGGTTCACCGCGTTGAGCATCAGCTCCAGGGAAAGGAATACCTGGATCATGTTGCGCCGGGTCAGCACCCCCACCACCCCGAGGGTAAAGAGGAGGGCGGAGAGGCACAGGGACCACTGGAGGGGGATCGGACCGGACATCTACAGCCTCCGCTTCGCAAGCATGATCGCCCCCACCATCGCCACCAACAAGATCAGGGAGGCGACCTCGAAGGGGAGGAGGTAGGTGGTAAACAGGGCAACCCCCACCGACTCGACGTTGCCCTGGCTGGCGAGGAGCGCCTCGGTGGCGGTGCCGTGGGTGCCGTTGAAGGCGCCACGGGCGAGGACCACCACCATGATCGCCCCCATCACCCCGGCGATCAGCGACGCCACCGTCGCCGAGCTGTGGCGCTGACGCACCTTCGCCAGCTCCCGCACGTCGAGCAGCATGATCACGAAGAGGTAGAGGACGAGGATCGCCCCGGCGTAGACCATCACCTGCAACGCGGCGATGAACTCGGCGTTGAGGAGCAGGAAGATCCCCGCCATGTGGACGAAGAAGGCGAGCATCCACAACGCCGCGTGCAGGAGGTTGGAGCGGGTCACCATCGCCGCGCCGCAGATGAGGGCGGCGGCGGCGAAGTAGAGGAAGAAGAGGTGCTCAGCCATGGATTCTCTCCCCGAGGGCGTTGGTCGACTCCCGCGGCGCGGCCGGCTCGCCGGCGAGGAGCTGATCGAGGGTGAGGATCATCCCGTTGCGTGAGTAGGCGGCGAGGTCGAGCATCTGGGTGTCCATGCGGATCGCGTCCTCGGGGCACGCCTCGACGCAGAAGCCGCAGAAGACGCACATGCCGAGGTCAATGTCGAACCGCTTCGGCCGCTTCTCGATGTTCGGGTCCGGGTCCTCCTCGGCGACGATGTAGATGCAGCGCGCCGGGCAGACGGTCTCGCACATCATGCAGCCAACGCAGCGCGGGGAACCGTCCTCGCGGCGGACGAGGCGGTGACGGGTGCGCGACCGTGGCGGCACGTAGCGCAGCTCCTCCGGGTACTGGACGGTCACCGCCGCCCGCTTGTCCTTGGCGAGGCCGACGAGGTGGAGGGTGTGGCGCCACATGTTGCGGCAGAAGTGGACGGTGGTGATCCACACCCCGCGCGCCGCCTCCACCACGTAGATCCGCTCCCAGAAGGAGAGCGGCCCGCGCTTCGGGGCGCCGGCGGGCGTCACGGTGCCCGGCTTGCGTGCGGTGGTGTCCACTAGAGCGCCTCGACGAGGAGGATCACCAGTCCGGTGACGGCGATATTGGCGAGGGAGAGCGGCAGCATCCGCTTCCAGCCGAGGTCCATGAGCTGGTCGTAGCGAAAACGCGGCAGGGTCCAGCGGATGGTCATCAGGAGCCAACAGAAGAGGACCACCTTGATGATGAAAGAGAGGACCTGGATGGCGACCACCCCATAGGGGCCCACCGCCACCTGCGCCCCCCACGGGAAGACGAAGCCGGCGGCGTGCAGGTAGGGGAACTGCCAGCCGCCGAAAAAGAGGGTGGTGGTCAGGGCCGCGACCATCACCGTCTCCACGAAGTCGGCGAGCATGAACATGCCGAACTTGGTCCCCGAGTACTCGGTGAAGTAGCCGATGATCTCACTCTCCCCCTCCGGGAGGTCGAAGGGGATCCGCTTGGTCTCGGCCAGGGCGGCGGTGAAGAAGAGGATGCAGCCGAGCGGCTGGACGAAGACCCCCCACTTCGGCAGCCACCCCCACAGGAGCGCCCCCTGGCCGCGGACGATCTCCTGCATATCCAGAGAGCCATAGACCATCACGATGCCGATGACCGTCGCCCCGAGGGTGACCTCGTAGGAGATCATCTGGGAGGCGGCGCGCACCGCACCGAGGAAGGCGTAGTTGTTGTTCGACGAGATCCCCGAGAGGACGATCCCGTACACCCCGAGGCCGGCCATCGCGAAGATGAAGACGAAGCCGACGTTCAGGTTGGCGACCTGCAACGAGATGTCCCGCCCGGCCACGTGCAAGGTGTCGCCGAAGGGGATCGCCGAGAAGCCGACGAAGGCAAACAGCAGGTAGAAGAAGGGGGCGACGGCGTGCAACCGCTTCATCCCCCCCACCGGCGACCAGTTCTCCTTCGCCACTAGCTTCAACAGGTCGGCGATCGGCTGGAAGAGGCCGAGGTAGATGATCGGCCTGAGTATCGGGTTGAGCCACCGGAGCAGCGGCGCACGGAAGGTAAAGCCGGCGCGGTTCGCCCCCCACCGGTCCTGAATTACCGCCGACTGCTTGCGCTCCACCCACGAGTGGATCCCGGCGATGTTGATCACGATCAACATCATCACCACCGCCAGCCCCGCCTTGATCGCCACATCAATCCACATCACGCCACCTCCGTGGGTTGGGTGGCGCCGGAGCCGAGCTGCGCCCCGCGGCGACCGAGATTTTCGTGGCTCAACCCCGCGAAGGGGGCGAGCTGGTCGGCCAGGGCCGCAAAGATGTCGTCCTCGAAGGCGAAGTCGAAGGGGTGGCCGAGGCGATCGGCGAGCTCCATGAGCAACCGCCACGTCTCTACCGCACCGCCGATCGGCGGCACCGCCACCCGGATCCGCTGCACCCGGCCGGCCAGGTTGGTGAAGCTCCCCTCCGCCTCCGCGTGGACCGAGCCGGGGAGGATCACGTGGGCCTGCTCCGTCGCCTTGTCCGGGTGGGTGGCGATCACGGTGACGTGGTCCACCTCCGCCTTGAGGCCGGTGAGATCCGCCTCACCCACCACCACCACCGCCTTGACCCCCTTTTCCTTCACCCAGGCGACCGGATCGGTCACCTCGTCGCCGAGGATCTCCTGGGCGCCGCGGGTGTTGGGGGACTTGTCGGCGAGGATGAGGAGGTCGTCCGCCTCCCCCTGGGGTGGCGCCAGATAGGCGGCGTAGCCGCCGAGGGCGTCGGCGAACAGGGCGCGGGCGAGGTAGAGCTCCTCGTTGGTCGCGGTGGTCGCCACCAGGACCGCCACGGCGTCGCCCGCCTTGCGTAGGGCCGCGCCGGTCGCATCCAGCGCCTGCTCCACGGTGGCGGTGTGGCCCTCCACCGCGGCCGCGTCGAGGCGGTCGTGGTCGATCTGCTTGTAGGTGTAGCGACCCTCGTCGCACATCCACCACTGGTTCACCTCCGGGTTCTCGCGCGGCTTGTAGCGCATCACCCGGGTGCCGCCCGCCTTGTGGGGACGATCGCGGTTCACGTGGATGGCAATGTTGCAGCCCCGGGCGCAGCCGGTGCAGATGGAGTCGACCGCGGTGAGGTACCAGACCCGGCACTTGAAACGGAAGTCGCGGTCAGTGAGCGCGCCCACCGGGCAGATGTCGACGACGCAGCCGGCATACCGATTGTCGAGCCAGGCGCCGTCGGAGAGGGTGATCTCCGAGTGGTCGGCGCGCTCGGTGATCCCCAGCTCGTGGGTGTGGGTGATCTCGTCGGTAAAACGGACACAGCGGGAGCAGAGGATGCACCGCTCGGTGTCGAGCATGATGTTGGTGCCGATCTGCTTCGCCTTCAGCCGCTTCTTGACCTTGTCCTCGTCCAGCCGTGAGCCCGCCGTGCCGTGCTCCATGTAGTAGTTCTGGAGCTTGCACTCCCCCGCCTGGTCACAGACCGGGCAGTCCAGCGGGTGGTTCACCAGGATGAACTCGAGCATCGAGGCACGGAACTCGCGGCACTTGTCGTTGTCCGTGTGGACCACCATGCCGTCCGCCGCCTGGGTGTGGCAGGCGATCATCATCTTCGGGGCGCCCTCCACCTCCACCAGACACATCCGGCAGTTGCCGGCGATGGAGAGGCCGCGGTGGTAGCAGTAGTGGGGGATGTGGATGTCGAGACGGCGCGCCGCCTCGATCAGGGTAGTCCCCGGATCCACCTCCACCTCCCGTCCGTCGATCGTCAGCTTGGGCATGGCGTTATTGGCTTGCTGCGACTTACTACTGAAATGATTTTGTAGATTTAGCCGCAAATGAACGCGAATGGACGCAAATCATCTACGGGCGAAGAGGAGAACAGGAACAACGAAGAGATCTGCATGAACATCATG
>CAZRGD010000003.1:17087-22188 GCA_964599505.1 uncultured Nitrospirota bacterium
AATCATCCCCCGACCTTCTCCCCACTCACCATCGAGCGGCCGTTCTTGCAAAAGTACTCGAGCTCGTCGCGAAACTTCTCCACGAACCCCATGACCGGCCACGCCGCCGCGTCACCCAAAGGACAGATGGTGGTGCCGGTGATCTTGCGGGCGATGGAGTCGAGGTTAGCCGTGTCCTCGGCGCGACCGTGGCCGGCGAGGATGCGCTCGACGATGCGCTTCATCCAGCCGGTTCCCTCGCGGCACGGGGTGCACTGGCCACACGACTCGTGGGCGTAGAACTGAATGATCGTGCGTATCGCCTCGACCATGCAGACCGACTCGTCCATGACGATGAGGCCGGCGGAGCCGAGCATCGATTTCACCTGCTTGAGCCCCTCGAAGCTCGCCTCCGTGTCGAGCTCGTCGGGCTTGAGCACCGGCGACGATAGACCACCGGGGATCACCGCCTTGAGGGTCGCCCCGTCGCGCATGCCGCCGGCGTAATCGTCGATGAGCTCGCGCAGGGTGACCGACGGCGACGCCTCGAAGATGCCCGGCCGGTTGACGTGGCCGGAGACGCAGTAGAGCTTCGTCCCTCCCTGACTCTCCACCCCCAGCTTGAGGAAGGCGTCGGCGCCGAGGCGCATGATGTGGGGGACCAGCGCCAGGGTCTCGACGTTGTTGATCACCGTCGGACAGCCGTGGAGCCCGACCAGGGCGGGGAAGGGCGGCTTCAGGCGTGGGTGGCCCGGCTTGCCTTCCAGGGACTCCAGGAGTGCCGTCTCCTCACCGCAGATGTAGGCGCCGCCGCCGCGGTGGACCACCACGTCAAAGGCGAAGCCGGTCCCCATGACATCCGGCCCAAGGTAACCGCGGTCGTACGCCTCGGCGATGGCCTCCTCCATCCGCTCAATCGGCCGGTCGAACTCGCCGCGCACGTAGATGTACGCCTTGTGGCAGTTGACCGCCTTGGCGCAGATGAGCATCCCCTCCAGGAGCATGTGCGGCTCGTAGGTGAGGATGTACTTGTCCTTGAAGGTACCCGGCTCGCCCTCGTCGGCGTTCACCGCCAGGTAGACCGGTTTGTCGCCCCCCTTGGGGATGAATGACCACTTCATCCCGGTGGGGAAGCCGGCGCCGCCGCAGCCGCGCAGCTTGGCCCGCTTCACCTGGTCGATCACCGCCTCCGACTCCACCTCGGCGATCACCCGACGCGCCTCCTCAAAGCCGCCGCGCTCGAGGTAGTGGTCGAGGCGGTGGGAGACCTCCGAGCCGAAGTTCGCAGATAGCAATTTGGGCGCGCTCATTCCAGCCCCCCGAAGATCTCGCGGACGCGTTCCCGGTCGAGATGGCCGTAGTAGCGGTCGTTCACCTGCATCATCGGCGCGTCCTCGCAGGCGGCGAGGCACTGGACCACCGAGAGGGTGAAGCGGCCGTCGGCGGTGGTCTCACCGACCCCGATGCCGAGCTCCTCCTCGATCATCGCGATGGTCTTCTTGGCGCCGCACAGGGAGCAGGTCAGGTTGCCGCACACCTGCACGTGGTGGCTGCCCACCGGGCGCTGGTTGTACATGGTGTAGAAGGTCACCGTCTCCCGAACCCAGATCAGCGGGATCTCCAGCTCGTCGGCGATCACCCGCTCCATCTCCCTGGAGACGTAGCCGTAGCGGTGCTGGAAGGCCCACAGGAGGGGCATGAGCGCCGCCCGCGGCGTCTCGTAGCGGGCGCGGAGGGCGTCGCACTCGGCGCGCAGCTCCTCGGGGAAGGTGGTGATCTCCACCTCCTTCGCCGCCAGGGCGGCGGGGAGCTCGGCCGCGCCGTGGTTATCCGACATGGGACACTCCATCAAAGGCCCATCCTGTAGGAGCGAGCTTGCTCGCGAACCGACGGCGATGAACCGGGAATGCGGCAAGACGAGGGTTCGCGACCAAGGTCGCTCCTACACGTGTAACAGCACGCATCGCAGGACCACCCGACAAGGCGCCGAGACAGCGTGCTGGGCCGAGGCTCACCCTCATCGGTCGAGCTCCCCGGCGATCATGTTCACCATCCCGAAGATCGGGGTGACGTCCGCGATCATGTGGCCGACGAGGAGCTCGCTCATCGCCGCGACGATCGGGAAGCAGGGTGGATGGCAGCGAACCCGGTACGGCCGGTCGGTGCCGTCGGAGACGACGTAGAAGCCGAGCTCACCGTTCGCCCCCTCCACCACGCCGTACGCCTCGCCTGCCGGGGGATGGAGGCCGTGGCCGGTCATCACCAGCTTGAAGTGGTTCATCAGCCCCTCGATAGAGCCGTAGGTCTCCTCCTTCGACGGCAGGAGCACATGCTTGTCCGGGTTGGTCACCTGCTCGATCTGGCCGCGGTGGGTGCCGTTCAGGGTCGGGTCGGCCACCACCCGCAGCTCCTGCACCTGGCTCGTGTGGCCGCGCTTCGCCTCCTCCACCAGGTCGGCGCCGCTGAGCTCGCGGCCGCTCTCATCCACCGCCACGGCGCCCTTGGGCATCTGCTCCAGACACTGCTCGACCATCCGCATGGACTGCTCCATCTCCGCGAAGCGCACCGCGTACCGCTCGTAGTTGTCGCAGTGGCCGTCGCCGATCGGGATCTCGAACTCCAGCCGGTCGTAGATCGAGTACGGCTCGTCGCGCCGGAGGTCCCAGTCGACGCCGTTGGCGCGGGCGAACGGCCCCTGGATGGAGTAGGCGAGGGTACGCTCGGCGGACATCACCCCGACGTCGCGCATCCGGTCAACGAAGATCCGGTTGCGCGACAGGAGCTTGTCGCACTCCACGAGGATCTCGCGGGTGCGGGCGAACGCCTTATGCACCTGGTTACTGAAACCCTCCGGAAGGTCCGCCTTCACTCCGCCGATGCGGCCGAAGGAGACCGTGAGCCGGGCGCCGGTGACCGCCTCGATCAAGTCGTAGATGATCTCCCGCGCCTCCACGTAGTAGAGAAAGGCGGTGAAGGCGCCAAGCTCCATGGTCGCCGCGCCGACGCAGGTGAGGTGGTCGGCGATACGGCCGATCTCGCTCATGATCACCCGCACATACTCGCCACGCTCGGGGACGGTGATCCCCATGAGCTTCTCCACCGCGATGCAGTAACCCTGGTTGTTGATCGGCGGCGAGACGTAGTTCAGCCGGTCGGTGTACGGGATGACGGTGAGGTAGCTCCCCTGCTCCGACATCTTCTCGAAGCCGCGGTGGAGGTAGCCGATCTCGCAGTCGGCACTGAGGATCGACTCGCCGTCGAGCTCCAGGACGAAGCGCACCACGCCGTGCATCGACGGGTGCGACGGCCCCAGATTGAGCATCATGGAGCGGGTGGTGAGTGGGTGTTCGGCGGTGGCGCTCATCGGTGTGCAGGCAGGCGTGTGGAACGGGGAATAGAGAGGGGGAGAGGCGGCGGCGGGACCGCCGGCTCAGTTCACCGGCCCCACCAGGGGCTGGCGTTTGTCGACCCGGTAGTCTTTGCGCAGGGGATAGCCGACGAACTCGTCGTACATGAGGATGCGGCGCAGGTCGGGGTGGCCGTCGAAGCGGACCCCGTACATGTCCCACGCCTCGCGCTCATACCAGTTGGCCGATGGCCACAGGTCCTGAACCGACGCCACCACCGGATCCTTGCCGTCCACCGGGACCTTCAGCCGCAACCGCTCACGGCGGCGGTGGGAGAGGAAGTGGTAGACCACCTCGAAGCGCGGCTTGCGGCGCAGGTAGTCGACCGCGGTCACATCCATGAGAATCTCGAAACCGTGGTCCGGGTCGTCGTGGAGGAAGGTCGCCACCTCGCGCAGCCCCTCCGGCCGCACCACCACGGTCTCGTCGCCACGGTAATCGTGGCTGTCGATCACCGCCTCGGGGAAGCGCTCGCGCAGGGTGGCCACGATCTCCGACATCACCCCTCCACGCTCGTCTTCACGAGCTCGGCGCCACGGCGCGACTGGCGCTCGGTCTGGATCTTCTCGTGCAGCTTGATGATCGCGTCGATGATCGCCTCCGGCCGCGGCGGGCAGCCGGGGATGTAGACATCCACCGGAACGATCGTGTCGATCCCCTGGACCACGGCGTAGTTGTTGTAGAAGCCGCCGGTGCAGGTGCAGACGCCGATGGCGATCACCCACTTGGGCTCGCACATCTGGTCGTAGATCGTCTTCAGGACCGGGGCCATCTTGTGGTTGATCGTCCCGACCACGAAGAGGACATCGGACTGGCGCGGCGTCCAGCGCGGCCAGCCGGCGCCGAAGCGGTCGAGGTCGTAGTGGGAGCACGACGCCGACATGTACTCCATGGAGCAGCAGGCGGTGGCAAACGGATACTGGAAGATGGACCAACGACGCGCCCAGCCAAAGAGCTCGTCGGACCTGGAGGTGAACCAGCCTTGATCGGCCATTTTGGTTAGTCCCAGTTGAGGGCACCGCGGCGCCATGCGTAGGCAAGGCCAACGCCGAGGACCGCAAGGAAGACCATCATCTCCGCAAAGGCGAAGAGACCGAGCTTCCGGAACAGAGTTGCCCATGGGTAGAGGAACATCATCTCGACGTCGAAGACCACGAAGAGGATCGCGACCATGTAGAACTTGACGTCGAATCGGCCACTGGGCAGCTCGAAGGGCGGCTTACCGCACTCCACCGGCTGCTCTTTGTAACCGAGACGTACCCGCGGGCCGAACGGGACACCGAGGAGCCAGATCAGCCCGGCGAAGCCCGCGGCAAAGAGGGCGAAAATCAAGAGACCGCTGTATTCCATCGTAGGTAGGCGCGAGAGAGGCGGCGCAAGAGGAAACAGCTAGACGCAGGAAGGAACGAAGGCGTCGCTTCAGCGGCCGGCGATACTACCAAAGCGGCGCCCCTTTGCAACGGTCGCTCTTTTCCCTGCGGGAAAAGAGATGGTTGGGCTCGCTGCGCGAGCCGGGGGTGGGGGATGGGGGATGGGGGATGGGGGGCTGGACGGCCCTCCGGGCCGGATGAGGTGCCGATGACGAGCACCCACGAAATAAATAGCCGGCCGCGCAGCGGCCGTCCATTCCTCCATCCCTCATCCCCGCGAGCACAGCGAGCCCTCTGAGGATCAGCGGAAACAAGATGTGGTACCTGACCGTAGGGTCGGCTTCA
>CAZRGD010000004.1:0-21661 GCA_964599505.1 uncultured Nitrospirota bacterium
GGGCCTACGGCCCCGATCGCGAGCGGGAGCTCGCTCCTACCTGTGGACCCGCGGGACTGGCGCCGAGGCCATCGGTGCGGCGGTAGGAGCCGGCTCCTGCCGGCGATCCCGCCCGAAGGGCGGGCGGGGCCTACGGCCCCGATCGCGAGCGGGAGCTCGCTCCTACCTGTGGACCCGCGGGCACGTCGCGCCGCCGGGCGCATCCGTCACCATCCCGGCTCGATGGCGACCCACGGCCACGCATCCCATCGCGCTACGTACCCTTTGCGCACCGGGTTGTGGGCGACATATCGCATCTGCCGGTCGTGGCCGGCATCGTCGCGGATCTGGTGGTCATAGAAGCCTGCCTGCCAGACGGCACCGCGCCTGCCCTGCAGACGGTTGAGCCCTCGGGCCGTGTACGAGCCGAAGGTCCGCATCGCCTCCGCAAGCACGACACCATCTCCCAACTCCGCGACCACATGGAGGTGGTCGGGCATCACCACGTAGGCGTGGCAACGAATGCGTCCCTCCGTATGGAGCCACCGCAGCGCATCGATCACCACCCGTGGCGACGCCGTCTCCGCCGCCGGTCGCCACGGATCCGGGACCAAACGCGGCTCCCGGTGGCGCACACACGTGGTGACCACGTACCACGCACGGTGAACGTCGATCCGCCCTCTGCGGAGGGCGGCCTGATGGGGGCATCCTTCCATGGCACCTCACCCCGGCCTCCTGCCGGGCACGGTTGGGAGGATAGCCGAGGAACGCCCGTTCGCCACCCCCAGAGCCCTGGTAGGAGCCGGCTCCTGCCGGCGATCCCGCCCGAAGGGCGGGCGGGGCCGGCGGCCCCGATCGCGAGCAGGAGCTCGCTCCTACCATCCCACCCGACGGCCGGGCACCGGGATCCCGCCCCCTTCATCGGCGGCGCCCGGCGCCGCCTCTGCGATCTGCGCAGCAGACCGCAGGTTGACACCCCGAGCCACGGCGCCACCTTGGGGGACGTGCGGAGACCTCCGCCGCGAAAGGAGCCACCCATGAACCTCGACCGCTTCACCCACAAGGCACAGGAGGCGATGCAGTTGGCGCAGACGATCGCCGCCCGCCACAGCCACCAGAAGCTCGCCCCGATCCATCTCCTCGCCGCCCTCATGGAGCAAGAGGAGGGGCTGTTGCCGAAGCTCATCGGCGTCGCCGGTGTGGCACCGTCGGCGGTGCAGAAGCAGGTGGAGGCGCAGCTCGCGAAGCTCCCGGCGGTGGGCGGCGGCGGCGCCGGCCAGACCTATCTCGACCAGGCCACAAGCCGAGTGGCGGACCAGGCTGAAAAGGAGGCGAAGGCGCTCAAGGATGAGTACGTATCGGTGGAGCACCTCCTCCTCGCACTCCTTGGCCGCCACGGCGGCTCCGCCGCGGAGGCGCTGAAGCAGGCCAACCTGACCCGCGACGCCGTGCTCGCGGCACTCCAGCAGATCCGCGGTGCCCAGCGGGTCACCGGCCAGGACCCGGAGGCGACCTACGAGCCCCTGGAAAAGTACGGCCGCGACCTCACGAGCCTCGCCGCCGAGGGGAAGATGGACCCGGTGATCGGCCGCGACGAGGAGATCCGCCGGGTCATCCAGATCCTCTCCCGGCGAACGAAGAACAACCCGGTCCTGATCGGCGAGCCCGGGGTCGGGAAGACGGCGATCGCCGAGGGGCTCGCCGGGCGGATCGTCGCGGGTGACGTCCCCGAGGGACTGAAGGAGAAGCGCCTCGTGTCGCTGGACATGGGGGCGCTGATCGCCGGGGCGAAGTACCGCGGCGAGTTCGAGGAGCGGCTGAAGGCGGTGCTCAAGGAGGTGCAGGCCTCCGAGGGGCAGATCATCCTGTTCATCGACGAGCTGCACACGGTGGTCGGCGCGGGTGCCGCCGAGGGGGCGATGGACGCCGGCAACCTCCTGAAGCCGATGCTCGCCCGCGGTGAGCTGCACTGCATCGGCGCCACGACGCTGGACGAGTACCGCAAGCACATCGAGAAGGACCCGGCCCTGGAGCGCCGCTTCCAGACGGTGCTGGTGGAGGAGCCGACGGTGGCGGACACCATCTCCATCCTCCGCGGCCTCAAAGAGCGGTACGAGGTCCACCACGGGGTGCGGATCCAGGACGCGGCGATCGTCGCCGCCGCCACCCTGTCGCACCGCTACATCGCCGACCGCTTCCTCCCGGACAAGGCGATCGACCTGATGGACGAGGCGGCGGCGAAGCTGCGCACCGAGGTCGACTCGATGCCGGCGGAGCTGGACGAGCTCCACCGGCGGGTGATGCAGCTCACCATCGAGCGTGAGGCCCTGAAGAAGGAGCGGGACGACCAGTCTCGCCGGCGGTTGGAGACCCTGGAGGAGGAGCTCAATGAGGCCCAGGCACGTCTCGATCTGCTCACCGCCCAGTGGCAACAGGAGAAGCAGGCGATCGGCGAGGTCTCGGAGATCAAGGCGAGGATCGAGCAGGTACGCGGTGAGATCGAGCGCGCCGAACGCGCCTACGACCTCAACCGCGCCGCCGAGCTGAAGTACGGGACCCTGGCCGAGCTGGAGCGCCAGCTCGCCGAGCGCGAGGCCCAGGTGGCTACCGTCGGCGGCGACGCAGCGCTCCTGCAGGAGGAGGTGACGGAGGAGGAGATTGCCGAGATCGTCGCCCGCTGGACCCACATCCCGGTGAGCCGCCTGATGGAGGGGGAGCGCGAGAAGCTCCTCCACCTGCCGGCGCTGCTCCACCGGCGGGTGATCGGCCAAGAGGAGGCGATCGAAGCGGTGGCCGACGCCATCCTCCGGGCGCGTGCCGGCATTCAGGACCCGAACCGGCCGCTGGGCTCGTTCATCTTCCTCGGCCCCACCGGGGTCGGAAAGACCGAGCTGTGTCGGACGCTCGCCGCGGCGCTCTTCGACGACGAGTCGAACATGGTCCGCCTCGACATGAGCGAGTACCAGGAGCGCCACACGGTCTCCCGCCTCATCGGGGCGCCGCCGGGCTACATCGGCCACGAGGAGGGCGGCCAGCTCACCGAGGCGGTGCGCCGCCGTCCGTACTCGGTGATCCTCTTCGACGAGATCGAGAAGGCCCACCCGGAGGTCTTCAACACCCTGCTTCAGCTCCTCGACGACGGCCGCCTCACCGACTCCCACGGCCGCACCGTGGACTTCAAGAACACGGTGGTGGTCATGACCTCCAACCTCGGCTCGGACCACATCCTCGGCTACCACGAGGAGTCAGGTGAGTACGAAAAGATGCGTGAGCAGGTCCTGGCCGAGCTGCGCGCCCGCTTCCGGCCGGAGCTGCTCAACCGGATCGACGAGATCGTCGTCTTCCACGCCCTCACCCGCGCGCAGATGGGGGAGATCATCGAGATCCAGCTCGACCGCCTGCGGGCACGGCTCACGGAACAGCGCATCGAGCTCACTCTCACCGGCGAGGCGCGCGAATTCCTGGTGGAGCGCGGCTACGAGCCCACCTACGGCGCCCGGCCGCTCAAGCGCGCCATCACCCGCCACCTGGAGACCCCGCTGGCCAGGGCAATCCTCGGCGGCGAGATCCCCGAGGGGAGCCGGGTCGCGGTGGCGGTGGCAGACGACCGCCTCACCTTCCACACCGAGGCGGTGGAGCCGCCCGCCGCCGCCTCGGATGTGAACGAGGATGAACCCGAGGTGGTGGAGGGGGAGATCGTGGAGTAGGAGGGGGCCATGCCCCCGATCGTGAACGACACCCCGGCGGGCAGCCGCTGCCGCGAACCCCGGCACACCTCCTCCGGGCTCCTGAGTTGACCGCGATGCGCGAGGGCAACACCCTGTACCCCAAGTCGGTGCAGGATCTTTGAGCCAGCGGCTCAAAAACAGCTTGTTGCTATAGTCGAGTTGGAGCTGCGTGGAGGCGCGCAGCCGGTCGCGCTGGGAGCCGGGGCACTCGGCGACCGTCTTCAGCCCCGGGATGAGAAAGCACCATGACCATTCCCACCCACATTCAAGGTTACGTTCGCGCCGAAGGCCACTCCGAAGAGGCACAGGGGGATCACCGCTTCATCACGATCTCCCGTGAGTATGGTTCGGGGGGCTACGCCATCGGCGAGCTCATGCTTCAGCTCCTCAACCGGGGCAACCCGCCGCGGCCGTGGAAGCTCTACGACCGCAACCTGGTGGACAAGATCATCGCCGACCACGGTCTCTCGGACGAGCTGCGCACCTCCCTGGAGGAGCACCAGCTCTCGAAGCTCGATGACTGGGTGGCGAGCGTCTTCGAGCACAAGCCGCCGCAGGTGGTCCTGGTGGAGAAGACGGCGGTCACCGTCCGCACGCTCGCCATGCGTGGTCGGGCAATCATCATGGGACGCGGCGGAATGGCGGTCACCAAGGGGATCAGGGGGGGGCTCCACATTCATCTGGTCGCACCCCAGGAGGATCGGGTGAGCTACACCTGCCGGATGACCGGTGAGGATCGGGACGCGGTGCTCAAGCGCACCGAGCGGATCGACCGCGAGCGCCAAAAGTACGTGGAGGCGTACTACGGTGCCGACCTGAAGGACGCCACCATCTTCCACGCGGTTCTCAACACCAGCCGCCTCGGCTACGCCCGCACCGCCCGTACCATCGTCTGTCTCCTCGATGATTTCACCGGCCACGGCTCGTGTCTGTGAGGGAGGAGGCCAGGATAGGACACCTGCACGTCCGGTAGGAGCCGGCTCCCGCCGGCGATCCGGGCCGGCGGGGCCTACGGCCCCGATCGCGAGCCGAAGCTCGCTCCTACCACAACACCGGAGGGTCCACGGCCACGGCGTCTGACCGGTGGCCGCCCTCCCCGGCGGCGCCCCGCGGTGCCTGTCAGCGTCCCTGGGTTGCCGGCAACTTGCCCTCACTCTCCAGGAAGCGCAGGAGCGGCGAGTGGGCATCGAGAACGACGGTGGTGCCGCTGTTGAGGGTCTTCCGGTACGCATCCAGGGAACGGACGAAGTCGTAAAAGTCGGTATCCTGCTCGTAGGCGGCGGCGTAGATGTGGGCGGCCTCGGCGTCCCCCCGGCCACGGATCTCCTCGGCGTCGCGACTCGCCTCGGCCAGCAGGATGGTGCGGTCCTTGTCGGTGGTGGCGCGGATCTTCGCCGCCTGCTCCGCCCCCTCGGAGCGGTACCGCTTGGCGATCCGCGCCCGCTCCGAGGCCATCCGGGCGTAGACCGACTCCTCCACCTCGCGCGGCAGATCCGCCCGCTTGATGCGCACGTCGATGAGCTTGATGCCGTACTCCTCCGCCTTCTTCGCCGACGCCTTGGCCACCTTGTCCATGATTTCCTGGCGGTGGATATCGATGATCTCGCTCTGGTCATGCAGCGCCAGCTCCTGGCGCAGCTCGGAGAAGACGATGTCGTCGAGGCGCGACTGGGCGCCGGCGATAGTGCCGACGCGCTGGTAGAAACGCAGGGGGTCCTGGATCCGCCAGCGGGCGTAGTTGTCGATCACCAGGTTTTTCTTGTCGCGGGTGAGGACCTCCGCCGGGGCCGCGTCGTAGTTGAGGAGCCGGCCGTCATAGAGGTGGACCTGCTCCACGAAGGGGAGCTTGAAGTGGAGGCCGGGATCTTCGACCGAGCGCTTGAACTTGCCGAGCTGGGTCACCAGGGCGACCTGGGTCTCGTCGACGATGAAGAAGAGCTGGCTCACCCCGAAGAGGGCGACCAGCACCAGGGGAAAGAGCATGTTGAACCGTTTCATCGTTTTCCCCCGGATGCCGCCACGCCCTGATTGGAGATCGCACCACCGGCAACCCCGAGCGGCAGAGTCTGAAGGATGTTGCCGCCCGCCTTCGGATCAACCACCACCATCTTTACCTTCGGTAGGATCTCCTCCATCGCCTCCAGGTAGAGACGACGGCGGGTCACGACCTTCGCCTTGCGGTACTCCGCGAGGACCGCCGTAAAGCGCGCCGCGTCACCCTTGGCGCGGGCGACACGCCCCTGTCGATACGCCTCCGCCCCCTGACGAATCTGCGACGCCTTGCCGCGCGCCTTCGGCAGGATGTCCTCCTTATAACCGTCCGCCTCATTCACCAGCCGCGAGCGGTCCTCCTTCGCACGGACCACATCCTTGAAGGCGTCTTCTACCTGTTTCGGCGCATTCACCGTTTGCAGCTTCACCGCGGTCACCAGGATCCCCGCGTGGTAGAGGTCCATGATTTTCTGCAGCAGCTCACGGGTGGAATCCTGGATCACCAGCTTGCCGGTGGTGAGGACGTCGTCGATGGTCGACTGCCCCATCACCTGACGGATCGCCACCTCGGCGGCGTTGTGCAGGGTGAGGTTGGGGCGAACGACATTGAACAGGTACGCCTTCGCATCCTTCACCCGGTACTGAACGATCACCTGGCAGTCGACGATGTTCTCGTCGCCGGTGAGCATCAACGACTCCTTGGGGAACGGCTGATAGCGCGCCGGGGGACCGGCGGAGATGGTGCGAAAACCGATCTCCAACCGCTTCACCTGGGTCACCTTCACCTTATCCACCCGGTCGATGCCGCGCGGGAACTGGAGGTGAAAGCCGGGCTGCAGGACCGCCACCGCCTTGCCGAAGCGGCGGACCACCCCCTCCTCATCGGGGCTGACGATGTAGACCCCGCTCGCCGCCCACAGGACCAGGGCGGCAAGGATCAACAGGCCGATGCCGGGGAGGTTGGAGCGAAACCGCTTGAAGGTCTCCTCCACCTGCTGGGCGACCTCCTGCGGGGTGGGGGGACGGCGCTGGCCCCACGGATTGCGGGGCGGAGGTTCCCAGGGCATAGGCGATTACCGGCGGATGGAGAGTGGAGATGCGGGGGGGCATGTCCCACGACGGAAGACAATCTGGCGCCACCCCCTCAGGAAGAGGAGCGCACAATACCACCGGCCCGGAGACCTCACCACCGGTGGTCGAGCGAGCCCGTAGAGGACGAAACCACGAAGATCACGAAGGGGGTGACGGCTTGGACATACGGCAATGAGATCAACGGGCAGGGGATGCCTACCCACAGTTTCGGAAGTGGCACCCCCCTGATCGTCGGCTCTGATCATCGCCATGCCACCTTATTACCGCCGCGGCAAGCGGTTGCCACACCCCCATGCCTCGCGGCCACGACCCCACAGGGTGAAACAGCGGTCGGGACATCGAAATCGAAATCGGGATCGGGATCGGGATCGGATCTCGTCCCAGGCCCTCCTCCCGCCGGTGGACCCCCGTTCAGGACGCCCCCCGGCACCGATCCGTACCGCGGACCAGTGGGTGGGGGGCGATCCCGATCCCGATAGCGATCCCGATTTGGAACCGACGATGATGGCACCCGCCCCCCCGTTGGGCAGCGTCCGCCGTGCTGATACAGTAATCGCCGATCTCGACCGAGGGAGACGGAACGCCGTCAGATCGACGGGAAAGGCACCATGGAAGAGCTGGCCATTGAAGGGATCCACCACGTGGGGCTCTATTGCCGCGACATCCAGAAGAGCGCCAAGTGGTACCGGGAGATCCTCGGTGCCCAGGTGGTGGAGGAGGACCCCTTCCACATTGATCTTCGCCTCGGGGCGCAGGAGCTCGTCCTCTTCGAGGCGGCGGCCGATAGCCTGGTCGCCGGCGGCCTGCACCACATCGGCCTGAAGGTCGCTCCCGAGCGACGCGCCTCCTTCGAGCGCACCCTGGAGCTCTTCTCCATCCAACTCCACACCTTCGGCGACCGCCGCGGTTTTCAAGATCCCGACGGCCACTGGCTCCACTTCGCCTGACGGCCCGCGAGCCCTGCCCCCTACCTGCCATGCGCCTTATCCCCCTGTTCGTCACCCTCGCCCTCTTCCCCACCCTCGCCTGCGCCCAGTGGCTGCCGGGGCAGGCCCCGACGGAGCGGGCAGCACACACGTGGCACCCCGCGTCGGCAACAAAACGTGCGGTCCCCGGGGTCGTCTATCCGATCCGCGTGGACGGCTCCCCTTCCAAGGGGCCGGCGGACGCGCCGGTGGTGGTCGTGGAGTACTCCGACTTCGAGTGCCCCTACTGCAAGCGTGCCCATGACACCATGAAGCAGCTCGTCGCCCGCTTCCCCGGCAAAATCCGTCTGGTGTTCAAGAACCACCCACTGCCCAACCTCCACAAACACGCCCAGCTCGCCGCCGAGGCGGCCCTCGCCGCCGGTGCCCAGGGCAAGTTCTGGGAGATGTACGACCTCCTCTTCGCCTTCCGCGACGCCCTCACCCGCGACGACCTCGACGCCTACGCCCAGTCCCTCGGGCTGGACATGGTGCAGTTCAACTACGACCTCTCCACCGGTCGCTTCCGAGACCAGATCCGGCGGGAGACCCGAGAGATGCTCGATATCGGCGCCACCGGCGTGCCGGCGATCTTCGTCAATGGCCTCTACATCAAGGGGGCGAAGCCGCTGGCGGTCTACGTGAAGGCGGTCCAGGCGGCCCTCGGCGAGGCCGAGGGCGCGACGACGGCCAACGACGATGACGAGGCGAGCAACTGCGATGACGACGTCCCCGAGGTCGTGGCGCGGTGATCTCCCTCGACCCCGCCGCCCTCAACCCGACGCGCGCCTACCTCCTGCAGCTCGCCTGCATCCAGCCGCGCCCCATCGCCCTCGTCTCCACCTGCTCCAGCCAGGGGGTCGGCAACCTCGCCCCCTTCTCCTACTTCACCGGCGTCGCCTCCACCCCCCCGACCCTCTGCTTCTCAGTGGGACGCCGTCGGCCGGAGAAAGACACCTACACCAACATCGTCGCCACCCGCGAGCTGGTCATCCACATGGTCGACCGGGCGATGGCCGAGCGGATGGTCGCCGCCTCCGCCGACTACCCGCCGACGGTGGACGAGCTCACCACCTGCGGCTTCACCGCCATCGCCTCTGAGCTCGTGACGCCGCCGCGGGTGGCGGAGGCGCCGATCGCCATGGAGTGTCGCCTGCGGCAGGTGGTCGAGGTGGCGGAGGGCGAGCGTGGCGCCCACCTCATCCTTGCCACCATCCTCCGCTACCACGTGCGCGAGGCGGTGTGGAATGGCGGCCGCATCGACCCGAGCCCGCTCGACCCGATCGGGCGCCTCGCCGGCCAGAGCTACTGCACCTGTCGCACCCGCTTCGACCTGCCGCGGCCGCCCAAGCCGGCGCAAGGGTGAGCCACCGCGGGTGACCGCCGAGGTGATCGCCGAGGTGACCGATGGTTCCGTGGGAGCTTCTCGACTGCGCGTCGATCCCGGAAAACGGCGGTGAGCTTCGCCTGTACCGGCGGGGACAGGAGTATTCGATCCGGGCAAACGGCCGCCAGCTCATGAACAGCGTTGCCCATGACTCGGAGGAGGCCCTCGCCGACCATGCGTGTAGCCGGCTCGTCGCCACCCCACGGCCCCGCGTCCTCGTCGGCGGCCTCGGCATGGGCTTCACCCTCGCCGCCGTCCTCCGCCACCTCGGTGATGACGCCGAGGTGGTGGTCGCCGAGCTGGTCCCGGCGGTGGTGGACTGGAACCACGGTCCCCTCGGCGAGATCGCCGGCCACCCCCTGCGAGACGATCGGGTCACCACCCGAGTGGCCGACGTCGCCGCGCTCCTGCGATCGGAAAACCAGCGATACGACGCCATCTTGCTCGACGTCGACAACGGTCCCGAGGGGCTAACCCACCCGGCCAACGACTGGCTCTACACCCAGCGGGGCCTCCAGGCCGCCGCTAGCGCCCTGCGGCCCGGCGGCGTCCTCGCGGTGTGGTCCGCCGGCCCCGACCCCCGCTTCACCGCCCGCCTCCGCCGCACCGAGCTGGTGGCGGAGGAGATCCGGGTGCGCGGCGGCTACACCATCTGGGTCGGCCGGAAGGTATAGAGAGGATGGTCGAGAGGATATATATTGTCGACAGAATGTATTAGTCGATGTAAGTTTGACTCATGGATATCCACGACAAGGCGCAGCTCCTGCGGGTGGTCGCCCACCCCACGCGGCTCAAGATCATTGAGCGGCTGGCGGCGGAGGGGGAGCCGCTCTGTGTCTCCGACCTCGAGCCCGACCTCGGCGTGCCGCAGCCGAATGTCTCCCAGCACCTGGCGGTCCTGCGCAAGGCGGGGGTCGTGGACTTCTACGTGGACGGCCGCCTGCGCTGCTATTTCTTGAAGGACTCTCGGGTCGTGCGCCTCCTCGACCTCCTCGACGAGGAGGTCGAGGAGGCGTCGATCGAGCCCACCTGTTGCACCGGTAAGGGGTAGGGGAGCGAACCCTCTCACAGGAGGCAGCCATGAAGGTCAACCTTCCCGACGTGCTCATCCACCTCGACGAGACCCTTGACCACGACCGCCTGGCGGTGATCGAGGCAAGGCTGCGGCAGGATCCCGGTGTAGTCTCCGTCGCCTTCCACGATGACAAGCCGCACATGATGGTGGTGGCCTACGATCCGCAGGCGACCACGGAGGGGGCGATCCTCGAGCGGGTCACCGCCGAGGGTGTTCACGCGGAGCTCGTGGGGCTGTAGGGGCCTGCTCCAGACAATTTTTCTCCGCGTAGCGAAGTCCCATCTGCCCCCCTCCCCCCGGGAGGGGTGAGGGGGAGGGTGGTTGGAGGTCGCAAGTGGGTCCGAGATATTCGAGACTCGATGGTCGGATCCGGCACACGGTCTCGGCATTACACACGACACCTAGATTTCGCCTATTCCCACCACCCTCCCCCCAGCCCCCTCCCGGAGGGAGGGGGAGGATTGCTCCCCAGTCCAGCGAGTACCCTCACCCTTCATTTCATCCGGAGCCTCCCATGGCCGAGAGATATCTGCTGATCATCACCCATGCGAAGGACGACGAGGATCGGGCGAACGCCGCCGTCGCCTTCGCCGCGGCCCTGGTGGCCGACGGCCACGAGGTGGCGATCTTCTTCCTCTTCGAGGGGGCAAACCTCGCCCGCCGCGGCGTGGCCGAGACGATCGAGGGGCGCAACTACGCACCGGTGCGCGACCTCCTCCCCATCCTCCGTGACGCCGGCGTCGAGCTGATGGTCTGCGGCGCCTGCGCCAAGACCTACGGCATCGGCGAGGCGGAGCTCATCGACGGCTGCAAGGTTGTCCAGATCCCCACGGTCACCGCCCTGATGGCGGGTCGCCAGACCCTCACCTTCTGATGGAAGCCGCCCTCCGCCTGTCGATCTTTCTCGGCATCTTTGCCGCCATGGCGGTGTGGGAGAGCCGGCGGCCGCGCCTCGCCCTCGCCCAACCGCGGCAACGGCGCTGGCCGGTGAACCTCGGGATCACGGTGCTCGACATGCTCCTCGTGCGGGTCACCGTGGGGGCGGCGGCGGTGGCCACGGCACAGGCGGCCGCCGCCCACGGCTGGGGCCTCTTCCACCTCGTGGCGCTGCCCGGCTGGCTCACCTTCGTGGCGAGCTGGGCAATCCTCGACTTCGCCATCTACCTCCAGCACGTCCTCTTCCACGCGGTCCCCGTGCTCTGGCGGCTGCACATGGTCCACCACGCCGACCTCGGCTTCGACGTCACCACCGGCCTGCGCTTCCACCCGGTGGAGATCTTTCTGTCGCTGGCAATCAAGGTGGTGGTGGTGGGGGCGATCGGTCCGCCCGTAGGCGCGGTGATCCTCTTCGAGATCCTCCTCAACGGCGGCTCGCTGTTCAACCACGGCAACGTGGCGATCCCCGAGGGGATCGACCGCTGGCTCCGCCGCTTTGTGGTGACCCCGGACATGCACCGGGTGCACCACTCGGTGGTGGTGGCGGAGACCAACTCCAACTTCGGCTTCTCGGTCTCGTGGTGGGACCGGCTGTGCGGCACCTACCGGGCGCAGCCGGCGGCGGGCCACGAGGCCATGCAGATCGGCCTCGCCACCGAGCGGGAACCTGCGCGGCTCGGTCTCCTCGGCATCCTCCTCCTGCCGCTCACCGGTGATCCCGGGCGGTACAGCTTTCGGAGGGAGCGCAAGCCGTAGAGCGGACATCCGCTGTGGTATCCATGTCCTCCCGTCGCCGCCTCGTCTGGTCCCTCCTCGCCGCCCTCGTCGCCTTCTTCGCCTGGCGGATGGTCCGACCGCTGCACATTTTTCAGATCGAGGATCGCTTCGCCCGCCCCATCGACGTCGCCGCCCTGCCGGCGCCGCTCGCGGGGCTCTCCGCCGAGGGGTGCGCCGGCTGCCACCCGGAGATCGTGGCCGAGTGGCGGACCTCCATCCACCGGCGGGCGTGGGACGAGCCGTACTACCAGGTGGACCGCCACTTCGACGGCGATCAGCAGGTCTGCCTCAACTGCCACACCCCGTTTGCAGTACAGCAGCGCGAGCGGGTCCTCGGCTTCCGGGACCGCGCCCGTTGGGATCCCATCCTTGCCCCCAACCCGGACTTCGACCCCGCCCTCCAGCACGAGGGGGTCACCTGCCTCGTCTGCCACCTCGACGTCGCCGCCGGGGTAATCCTCGGCCCGTACGGCGATGTAGATGCCCCCCACCCGACACGCCGCCTTGCCGACCCAAACCGGGTCTGCCTCCGCTGCCACGTGGTGAACAACCGGCGCTGGGACACCCGCTTCCGGATTCCGCCGTGCGGCACGGTGGCGGAGATCCGCGCCGCGGGCGGGCCGGTCGACTGTGTCTCCTGCCATATGCCGGCGGTGACACGACCGGCGGCGGTGGGTGGCCCGGTGCGCGCCGGCCACCGCCACCTGTGGCGCGGCGGCCACGACCCGGCCACCGTCCGCGCCGCCCTGAAGGTGGTGCTCGCGGAGGTGGCGCGGCCGAGTCCGGGGGAGCGCGCCTTCGCCCTCACCCTCACCAACACGGGTGCGGGCCACGCCCTGCCCACGGGCACCCCGGACCGCCACCTCACCGCCACCTTCCGTCTCCTCGACGTCACCGGCAGCGTGGTGCGCGAGCAGAGCCACCGCCTGCGTCGCGCCATCCTCTGGCGCCCCTTCATCGTCGACCTGTGGGACACGCGGTTGATCCGCTACCAACCGCGTACCTACACCTTCCGGTTTCCCGCCGGTGGCCGGGACGCTCCCACGGCCCTGGAGGTCGTCGTCCGCTACCACCTCCTCGACGAGAAGCGGCGGGCGCGCATCGACTACAAGAACAAGGAGCCGATCGCCTACGACCTCTTTCGGCGACGGATCGCGTTACGACGGCAGTAATCGCGAATCACCCCATCCATACGGGAAGGAAAAGGGGACAGGACCCTTTTCCTTCGCGATCACGCGGCCGCCGTAATCGTCACCGCCACCGGGTTGCGGAGGATGTCGAAGAGCGGCGAGGTCTTCTTCACCTGACCCCAAAGCCCGTTCCCCGTGTCCCCCTCTTCGGCCTCTTGTGGCAGGTCCAAGGAGCTTGACTCCGTACCCTGGTACAGGATGTACGGTTAGACCCATCCACCACAAACCGGAGTGATCCATGAACCGTTTCCTGCATCTCCTCACCCGCATCGGGGACAAGTCCGGCGCCCTGGGTGCCCTCGTCTCCGCCATGGGGTGCGCCATGTGCTTCCCTGCCCTGGCGAGCCTCGGCGCCGTCTTCGGCCTGGGCTTTCTCGCCCACTGGGAGGGGCTCTTCATCAACACCCTCCTGCCCCTGTTCGCGGGGATCGCCTGGCTCGCAAACGCCCTCGGCTGGTTCAGCCACCGCCAGTGGCACCGCAGCCTCCTGGGCGTGGTCGGCCCATCGATCGTCCTGCTCAGCATCTACCCCTGGTTCCACTACCGCTGGAGCACCTGGACCTTGTATGCGGGTTTGGCCGTGATGCTCGCCGTGGCGGTCTGGGACCTCCTCTCTCCGGCGCACCGCCGCTGTGGTCCCGAAGGGTGTGATCCCGTCGGAGGGGCGTCCCCTCCACCAGGCGATACCGAACATAGCGAGGGCACCGATGCCTGCTGTGCGGCGGCCGAGTGGGCTCCACCCACCTCCTCTTCATCCGGCGTGCCAAGGAGTTGGGCTTCTCGCTCAAGGAGATCAAGGAGCTTGCCATGAAAGCCCTCATTCTTGTTGCCCTCCTCCTCGCCGCGCTGCCCGCCTTGGCCGGGGAGGTCCATGTACAGGTGGACGGCCTCGCCTGCCCCTTCTGCGCCTACGGGCTGGAGAAGAAGCTCAAGCCGCTTGCCGGGGTCACCGGGGTGCGCATCGACTACAAGGCAGGGTGGGTGAAGCTCACCGTGGCCGACGGCGAGCACCTCGACGATGGTGCCATCCGCAAGGCGGTACGCGCCGCCGGCTTCACCCCGAGGGAGATCCACCGGGCCGCCGCCGGCGAGGCGAACCACGACCCCAGCGGTGGGAGGCCGTGAGGGATGTGCTGTTCCTCGCCTTGGCGTGGCTGGCGGCCGCGCCGGCGGCGGCGATCCCGATCCAGACCCAATCGGCGCTGACCGCGCATGCGGGCGAGGTGATCCTCCGCACCCAGGCGCGCACCCTGCGCGCCACGGGCGACCCCACCGCGGCGAACCGCGAGCTCAGGGTCCACGCGGTGGGCGCGGTGGTGGTCTACGGCCTCACGGCGCGGCTCAACCTCTTCGCCATCGTCCCCTACGTGGACAAGGAGCTGCGCCTCGCCACCCCGGCCGGCCGCCGCAGCCGCGGTGCCACGGGGCTCGGGGATGTCACCACCTTCGTGAAGCAGCGGGTGTGGACCGAGGACGGCCCCGGCTGGACCCGGCGGCTGTCGCTCATCGGCGGGGTCAAGTGGCCCACGGGCGACTTTCACCGGGGTGATGACCTCGGCCCCCTGCCGCGCCCCCTGCAGCCGGGCAGCGGCAGCCTCGACCCCCTCGCGGGCGCCATCTTCACCTGGCAGACCCTCGCCGGGCAGGTGGACGTGGACGCGATCTATCGCCACAACACCCAACGCGACGGCTTCGAGGCGGGCGACCTCTTCACCTACGACCTCGCCACCCAGCTCCGCCTCTGGCCGCGCCGCCTGCCGGACACCGGCGTCCCCAGCTACCTCAACGCGGTCCTGGAGCTCAACGGCGTGTGGCGCGGCAAAGACAAGATCGCCGGGGCCACCAACCCCGACTCGGGCGGCCACACCCTCGACCTCTCCCCGGGGCTCCAGTGGGTGGGGAGCCGCTGGCTCGTCGAGGCCGGGGTGCAGCTCCCCGTCGTCCAGAACCTGAACGGCAATGGCCTGGAGTCCGACTACACGGTCACCGTAGGTGCGCGGTGGCAGTACTGAGAACCCACCGGGCCTCTTACCACAGAGAGGATCAGCGGAAATAGCAATGCAGGCCGAGATGACGCCGTCCGTAGGGCGGGCAGAGGCCCGCCGAGCACCGTAACGTCTTGAGATGATGGCGTCGGTCGGCTGAAGCCGACCCTACGGTCTGGTGCCACATCTTGTTTCCGCTGATCCTCTCTGTGGTGAAAAACGTGGTCGTTCTAACCCGCCGACGCGATGGTCACCGCCACCGGGTTGCGGAGGATGTCGAGGACCGGCGAGGTCTTTTTCACCTGCGCCCAGAGGGCGTCGAGCTGCTCGGGAGAGGCGTCGCTCTCCATCCGATAGGTGAGGCGGACGTCCTGATAGCCGGGGCGGACCGTATCCGAAAGGCCGAGGAAGCCGTGCAGGTCGATGTCGCCCTCCAGGGAAAACTCCAGCCGCTCCAGCCGGATACCCATGGCCGCGGCGTTGTAGGCGACCCCCACCATCAGGCAGGAGGCGAGGGCGTGGAGGACCGCCTCCACCGCGTTCGGCCCGGCGTTGGCACCCAGGAGGACCGGCGGCTCGTCGCCCTCCAGGGTGAAGGGCGCGGCGCGCGAGGTGTCCTCACCGCCGGCACCATAAAAGCCCTGGATCGTGGTGCGCGAGTGGCCCCCCTCGACCCACTCCGCCTGGGCCCGGAACTGGAAGCGGGCGAGCTCCGGCTGCTCCTCGATCAGGTTGATGGTACCGACTAGCTGCTCCACGTCGACGCCGTTGACGATCTTCTCGTTGGCCACGGTCTCACCTCCTCTGGGAATGGATGTCGCGGGCAGCGCGGTAGGCGCCGACCGCATTGAAGACTAATCTAGTGTTCTATCGCTTGCGGCGATAGAGACGGCAGCCGAGGGCTCGCGCGTCGCCACCGGCAGCCCCTCTCGACTCCAGGCGCGCATCCCGCCACGCACTAGCAGAGGCGCGGTGAAGCCGGCGGCACGCAGCCGCCGCACCGCCACGGTCGAGCGCTTGTCGGTGCGACAGACCACGGCGACGGTGCGGTCGCGCCATCTTTCCAACTCGTCGAGGCGGCCCTCCAACTCCCCGAGGGGGAGGTTCACGGCGCCCAGGATGTGACCGGTGACGTAGTCTTTGGTGTCGCGGACGTCGAGCACCAGGTCGACCTCGCCGCGGGTCAACCCCGCCTCCAGGGTGGTGGCGGTGAGCTCTCCCGCTGCCGGGTCGCCGCCGCGCAGCCGTCTCACTAGACGTGGAAGCAGGGCCACGGCCGCCAGCACCCCGAGGGCGAGGAGCCCCTTGCGGATCGCCCCCGCGCCGCCCGCCGCAGCCTCGCGCCCCGCATACCCGAGGTAGGTGTAGGCGGCGGCGGCCGGCGCCATGCACACGGCCGTGGCGAGGCCGTAGGCGCGCAGGGGGATGCGGGTGAGGCCGAGGGCGTAGTTCAGGAGGTTGAAGGGGAAGAGCGGCACCAGGCGGACGAAGGCGACGAAGCGCCACCCCTCCCGCTCCACCCCGCCCACGAGCCGCTGCAGGCGCGGGCCGCTCTTGCCTGCCACCCAGTCGCCGGCAAGGTGGCGTGCCACCAGGAAGGCGAGGGTGGCGCCAAGGGTCGCGCCGGTGAGGTTCAACACCGTCCCCCACACCGGCCCGAAGAGGGCGCCGCCCGCGAGGGTGAGGAGGATCCCGGGAAGGAAGAGGAGGGTGGCGGCAGCGTAGAGGAGGATAAACAGGAGGGGCGCCGCCGGCCCGAGGCCTGCGAGCCACGCTCGCACCGCATCGGGGTCGATGCGGTCGCGGTAGGTGGCTGCCACGGCGATCGCCACAAGCAACGCGGCCGCCATCAGCCAGCGACGGAGCTTGCGGGGCGCCGGCGGCCTCATCGCGGCCACCCTCGACCAGTGCCACGGAACGCGTCGATATCGTATGCAGTGGACATAATATGCAATCATACTAATATATCAGCATAGCAATGCGTCAACTGCCACAAAACGGCGGGGTCATGCGACGAGGTGATCGACCAACCTAACCCGAGGACGGATCATGGAAACCCAAAAAGTGAAGCAGGCATCGGTGATGATCTTCCACGATGAGCTGTGCCAGGTCTTCAACGGCCTGATGACCGCCTTGAGCCTGCTGCGGGCCGGGGCCGAGGTGACCGTCTTCTTCGGCTCACGCGGCATCTACGCGGTCCATCGAGAGAAGGTCAGCAAGCTCCGTTGCCTCCCGGACCAGCCGGAGGAGGTGCAAGCGCGGGTGGATGCACGCATGGAGGCGATGAACCTCCCCACCGTCGAGGACCTCCTCACCATGCTCCACATGGAGGGTGCCCTCCTCCTCGCCTGCCCCCTGAACAAGGAGGTCTTCGAGATGGTGGACGGTGACTTCGTGGAGGGCGTGGCGGTCGCCGACCCGGACACCTACTACACCGACATCGTCATGCCGGCGGACATGAACCTGGTGTTCTAGCCCCCTCCCCCTCCGGGGGAGGGCTGGGGTGGGGGTGGTTGGAATCGGCAAGTGGGTGGGAACGGCACCCACCACCGCGTTCATACCCACTACCCTCCCCCGACCCCCTCCCGGAGAGAGGGAGGACGGGCTCTTCACCCGCGCATCAATCGCCAATGTTCGACAGACTCCTGGAGCCCGCGAAAAAATTGCGCCTGGTTTTCGCATCCCACCGTCACCCCATCTTCGGCCGCGGGACGACGATCCAGACAGAGGAAGTTAGGATTGAATTCGTCGTAAACAAAGCTAGAATGTCATGAATTCGGTCAACCCTAGCAAGGAGGAGACACCCATGAAGCTACATCCCCACACCCGCCGGGCGATCTACACCTGGTTCATCGCCCTCGCGCTCCTGGCCACCCCCTCTATGGCGACGGCCGCGAAGAAGGCGGGGATCTTCCAGAAGGTCCTCGAGACCCCACGGAGCTTCGCCGAGACCACCGCCGCCCTGGAGCAGGCGATTGCGGCCTCGAACCTGGAGCTCATCGGCCAGAGCGACGTGGCCGTGCCCAAGAACGCCCAGAAGGCGCGGGTCTACGTGCTCACCTCCCCCACCTTCACGCGCCTCGCCCTCGCGATCATGGCGCCGGACGAGGTCTCCGCCCTGATCCAGCGGATCGGGGTCTATGAGGCGTACGGCAAGGTCGACATCAACATCGCCAACCCCGAGGCGATCGCGAACGTCTACTTCGCCGACGAGAAGCAGCGCGATACGCTGATCGCCGCGGCGCTGGCTGCCAAGAACGAGCTGATCAAGGTGATCCGCTCGGTCCCGGGGATCCCCAAGGATGAGCAGCAGGCGCCGGTGCGCAAGTTGAAAAAGTACCGCGGGTACGATGGCGACGGCCCGGCGAAGATGATGGCGAAATGGCGGGACTTCCGGGAGAGCCTCCTGACCATCAAGGAGGTGGATGGCAACACCCCGGTGGAACGCCTCATCAACGAGATCAAGGCGAACGCGGCACGCTCCCTGGCCGCAAACCAGGAGAAGGGGTGGCGCGTGGTGGCGGAGAAGCGCTTTTCCAACGACCTCGCGTGGCTCGGGATCATGAACCATTACACCGGCCTCAAGTGCATCAACATCAACTCGGACTTCCGCTTCGGGGACAAGAAGGACAACACGAAGTACCCGGGTGTCGACCACACCCCGGCGATGCCCATGGAGCTGATCCTCTACAAGAAGGACGGCAAGTGGCGCATCGCCCAGTATGGCGAGATGTGGCGGATGCAGCTCTACTTCTGGGACTCGGGTTACACCGCCTTCGCCAAGAACACCCTCATCCCGTCGATCATCTTCGGGAACATCGAGGATCTGGTGAAGGGGAAGTAGCCGCGCCGTTGACAGCCCCCCCTACTGGCACGTGGGGGGAGCTGTCCGACTCGGACGATCGTGACTCTGGGGAATCGGGCAGAACCACCGGCACCCGCGATCGAGCTGATTCCCGCCGCCGCTGAGTGCGGCACGGAGTGCTGGTGTGAAGAGGGTGCAAAACCGCGGCCATCGTACGCGCCACGCCGCCCGAGGCGCTGACCCCCTCATCGCCCGCGGCACCCGGCGGGCTCATGCTCACCTCCCCTGCCGGCCGTCCACCGAGGCGGCTCTCTCCTCTCGCCGCCCGAACCACTGCCCAAGCTCCTCCAGGATCGCCAGGAGCCCAGGGTCCGGGAGACAGTAGTAGATAAAGGGGCCGCGCCGCTCCGGCCGGACCAGCCCCGCCTCGCGTAGGAGGCGCAGGTGGAAGGAGCAGTTGGTCTGCGAGAGGCCGGTGGCGGCGACGATCTCGGAGACCGGCCGGCACTCCAGCCCCAGGCTGCACAGGATCCGCAGCCGGCTCGGCTCCCCCAGGAGCTTGAGAATCTGGCTCAGGGGCTTGACACCTTCGCAGAGTGTTGCGTAATTACTCATATGAGCATCAACTCATGCAGTAGAGAATTCTGGTTCGACGGCGCACCGATGTCAATTGGCTGGAGTATCCAGAGAAACAAGATGGGTAGAGCGAGGGCTAGATCCACGAGCCACACCCGGGCGACGGCAGAATGGTCTGCCCTCGCGCGGCGGCTTCCGGCCGGCGATCAAGCTGGCCCCACACAAAAAGGAGTACGGCCATGATGCAAGGAATGGGTCCTGAATGTTTCTGGGGCGGTGGGATGTGGATCTTCCCCCTCATCATGCTCGTGGTGATGCTGGTGGTGGTGGTCTTCCTGCTCTTCGGTCGGAGGGGGGTGGGTCCACCGTGCTCGCCGTGGCATCAACCTTCTCGGCGTGGCGATCCGCAGGACCCACCCGTGGAGATCTTGAAGAGGCGCTATGCGAGCGGCGAGATCTCCAAGGAAGAATTTGAACAGATGAGGCGCGACCTCACGGAGAGCTGAGATGGCGAGCGAGCGGGACGTGGAGGCGATTCGACAGGGTGTGCGGGAGAAGTACGCCGCGGTGGCGGAGAGCGTGGCCGGCCGCTTTGCCTACACCACCGGGCGAGCCGGGGCGGAGGTGCTCGGCTACGACGCGGCCCACCTGGCCGCGGCGCCGGAAGCGCTCTTCGAGTCGTACTGCGGGGTGGGCAACCCCTTCACCGCCGGGGCGATCCGACCGGGCGAGTCGGTCCTCGACGTGGGGTGTGGCGGAGGCCTCGACCTCTTCGTGGCCGCCCGCCTCGTGGGTCCGGAGGGACGGGCGTGCGGCATCGACCTGACGCCGGAGATGGCCGCCCGGGCGCAGGCCAACCTGGCGCGGGCGGAGATCGCCCACGCGGAGGTGCGGGTCGCCACGGCCGAGGCGCTCCCCTACCCCGACGGCCGCTTCGACGTGGTCACCTCCAACGGCGTCCTCAACCTCTCGCCGCGCAAGGACGCCGCCTTTCGCGAGATCCACCGGGTCCTGCGGGCCGGCGGCCGGCTCCACTTGGCGGACATCTGCCTCGCCGACGGCGTCCCCACCGTGGACACCTGCTCGATCGACGCCTGGTCCCAGTGAATCGGCGGCGCGATCCCGGTCGGGGATCTCGTTGCGTTGCTGCGGGAGGCGGGGTTCATCGAGGTGGTCCACCTCGGCACCACCCCCATGGCTACCTCCGCGAAGACCCGCGGCGCCCTCTTCCGGGCGGTACGTGCGGGCTGAACCGTCCTCGGTGGAGATTCCGGCGCCCGCCGGTTCGAGGGCGTCCTCTACGCTGCGACCGCGCCCAGTAGCGACTGAAAGAGGACGAGGCCGTCAGTGGAGCCCAGCAGCGGCTCGGCGGCGCGCTCGGGGTGGGGCATCATCCCGAGGACGTTGCCCTTCCGGTTGCAGATCCCGGCGATGTTGGCGAGCGAGCCGTTCGGGTTCGCCTGCTCGGTGGTCTCGCCGCGGGCATCGCAGTAGCGGAAGACCACCTGACCGTTCGCCTCCAGGTCGGCGACGGTGTCCGGGTCGGCGTAGTAGTTGCCCTCGGCGTGGGCGATGGGGATGCGGACCACCTGGCCCGCTTGGTAGTTGCCGGTGAAGGGGGTGGAGGCATTGTCCACCCGCAGGGTCTGCTGCCGGCAGACGAAGCGGAGGGAGTCGTTGCGTCGCATGGCGCCGGGGAGCAGCCCCGCCTCCAGGAGGACCTGAAAGCCGTTGCAGATACCGATCACCAGGCCGCCGCCGTCGGCGAAGTCGGCCACCGCCGCCATCACCGGGGAGAGGCGGGCGATGGCGCCGGCGCGCAGGTAGTCGCCGTAGGAGAAGCCGCCGGGGACGATGACGCAGTCGAGGTCCGGGAGGCGCGCCTCCTTGTGCCACAGGTAGACCGCCTCACCGCCGACCAGATGCTTGGCGACGTGGTAGCAGTCGTGGTCGCAGTTGGAGCCGGGGAAGACGACGATGCCAAAGTTCATAAAAGCGAGGGGCTAGGGGTTAGGGACTAGGGGCTAGGGGTGGTGCCGGCCCGCGGCCGGCGATGATCGTTTCGTGGGTGGCATCCATCAGAATTTCATTCGGCCCGTAGGGCCGTCCTTCCCTAGCCCCTAGCCCCTAATCCCTAGCCCCTTCTCCAACAACCCTCCTTCGACACCGAGACG
>CAZRGD010000005.1:0-20322 GCA_964599505.1 uncultured Nitrospirota bacterium
CCCCAATCCCCACCCCGGCGCGCGTAGCGCGCCCTAATGGGGCAAGAAGGCCACCCGCTCCGGAATTCAGAGGCGGGCGCACCCGGTGAGGTGGCGCTCCGCCCGCCTCCTGTAGCCACCGGCCACCCGGATGGAAAGGCGGACGAAGGCGGCGTCGGTGCGGTGGTAGCGGATCGCATTGTCGATCATGTAGAGCTTCAGCATGTACTCGTTGGTCGTGAAACGGCGCGCCATCTGGTACCAATAGAGAAAGAGGGTCTGCTCCCCTCCCTTGGCGTAGAGGGTCTCACGGGCGGTGAGGCGGCCACCGGGAAGCGCCGGGTCGGCGATCTCCACACCGCGCGCCCAGCGCGGCGTCCAGCCGCCGCCCGGCATGCAGTGCTTCGGCGAGTGGATCTGCATCCCCTCACGCTGCGAGGCGTAGTACCCCACGTAGAGGTAGATCGGGGCAACTCCGGGCCGCCGGAACTCCCTGAGGAGCGAGTCGCTCACCTTGAGTTGCTCGTAGACATAGTCCTCGAACCGGTGGTCGCGCCCCTCCCAGCCGCCGAGGCGGTGGGGGAACTCCACCAGCGGCTGCAACGGCGGCACCGCCTCGGAGAAGGGGGCGACGCGCACCCAGGCGGCCACCGCCATCACCAGCCCACAGGCGATCAGAAACCGGAGCTTCACGCCGCCCCCTCCGGCCGCCGACCGACCCGACTCAGGAGCGCGCCGGCCACAAAGAGGAGCACCAGGGCCGCACCGAAGACCACCAGACCGGCGAACTCGTGGAAGAAGCCCATGGCGACCTTGGCGCCGTAGTGGTCGGCAAGGACGGCGGTGCCGACGATGCGCGCCATGTTCGTAGCGATGGCGATGGGGATCGCGGCGAGGAAGAGCACCCACCGCCGCCACCCGGGGCGCTGGGTGAGATAGGCAAAGGCGGCGGCGAGCGCCAACAGCGACATGAGCGAGCGGATCCCCGAGCAGGCGTCCGCCACCTGCAGGGTGGTCGACTCCAGGTAGATCACGTTGCCCTCGGCGTAGATCGGGATCCCCAGGTTCGCCACCACGGTGGTGGCAAAACGCGCCGCGAAGAGCTTCAAGGGAAAGGCGACCGCGTCATAGAGGATGTACGGCAGGGGCACCATGAAGAGCAGATAGGCGTAGGGAAAGGCGACCGCCTTCAGCCACCGCCAGCCGGCGAGAAAGGCGATCCCGCCGCCGAGAACAACGAGGAAGGAGAGCCGCTTGGTGAACTGCTCCGCGCCGATCTCCCCCACCACCAGCCCCGCGAGACCGAGGAGCAGGAGGAACAGCCCCGACCACGCTCCTCGCGGGACCAGCCCGGCAAGCCGCTCGCGCTGCTGCCACAGGACGTAGGCGGCGACGAAGGGGACAAGGAAGCCGTGGGAGTAGTTGTCGTCCCTGGCCCAGTCGCGTCCCATCTCCAGGAGGATCGGACCGTAGGCGGCGGCCGCCACCGCCACAAAGGCGGCGAGCCACGGCCAGCACCTCTCTCCTTGTTTCTTCATCAAGATCCTTACGGCCGGCCCTGCAACAGGTTCTGCGACCACCAAGCACTCATCCTATCGGTGCACCCCATACCCGTCGCAAGAGGGAAAACACGCGTTACCGCCCCACACGAAATGGAAACTCGAGTTTCCGTTTATTCAGGCCAAATGGAAACACGAGTTTCCGTTTCGCCGAAGACATCTCTCCTTTTCCACTTCTCAGAGAGGCCCCAAACCCTTTACTGGCACCACTTGTGGCCGGTGAAGGCGACACGCACCGGCACGCTGCCGAGCTGGCATCCACCTTGCATATTTTCCTCCAGTTCAGCGACCGACATTTTCGATATCTCGTAAGGAGGAGGGTTTCATGCAGCTCTTGCCCGTGGCACCGACCCAACGGCGTGGCTACAACCAAGGTAGCGGCGCACCCTCGCGATTGCGGACCTTCCGAGTCTCCTTCCGATGGCTGGTGGCGGCCTTAGCCCTCGGGGCGCTGCCCGCCCACGCGGTGACCATCGACACAAGTAGTCTCGGCTGGGACGTCCAGTATCTGATCGACAACAGCCAGACCGTGGGCGGCTTCGCCCAGACCACCGGCCCGCGCGACAACCGCGGCCTCGCCCTTGACCCCACTGGGCGTTATCTCTACGCCGGCTACAACAATGGTGGCGGCCAACAGGATATTCAGGTCCGCAAAATCGATACGACGGTAGCCGACTACACCGCCGCCACCGTTGCCATCCTCCCGGGCCACCAAGGCAAGGCGATCGCCACGGACAGTCAGGGGCGCGTCTACCTCGGGGATGGCACCCAGGTGGCTGTCTATGATGCGAACCTGACCACGCAACTCGCGACTATCACCGGCTTTACCGCCGCCGAGGGTGTGACAGTGGCGCAAGAGGGCAGTGAGCTCGCCCTGTACGTCACCGACCGTGGCAAGGCAGCCACCAGCACCACATCGGCAGTTCCGACGACGCTGTCCCGCTTCGTCGTCCAGGGGAGCGGCACCGGAACCAGCGTCGGCAGCTCAATCGACAAGACACCGCTGGGAGCCACTCAACTCCGCGGCGTCGAGGTCGATCCCAACGGCAACGTGTGGGCCGCTGACTTCGGTGGCAACACGGTCTACGAGTTGGTCGCCAGTGGTTGGAATTCGTTTTTAGTCGATACCCCCATGGACATCGCCTTCGACGACACCCAGGCCTTCATCACCCAGTACAAGGGCCGTCAGGTCACCGTCGTCAACCAGACAACGCGGGCCACCGTGGCCACCGTCACCCCCCCCTGGGGCGATCTGGCCCTCGATCCCGACGGCCAGAGCAAACACACCACCGCGCCGACGCTCCCCGGACAAGCCGACCCTGCTCCCGGCCTCGGCGCCCTCTCCGGGATCGACATCGCCGGTGGCCTCCTCTACATCTCCAATGAGGCGGGGCAAACGGCGAACACTCGGTCCCTTTGGGGGGCACTGGATGGTGAGAGCGGCATCGCCGGAGGCATCCAGTACACCGACCTCACCCACGACGACAATGAGCCGATTCTCGTGGCCGGGAACGCCATCACCACACCGCTGAAGCTCGCGGCCGCCCAGGTTCCCGAACCGGCGAGCCTCCTCCTGGTGGCCTCGACCGCCTTCATCCTCGTGGCGAAGCGGCGTACCGGTCGACGGGCGACTTGCTGACGGTGTGGGCGGCAAGCCATGCCCAGGCGAGCCCCCAGCCGGCGACCACCAGACAGGCATCGGTGACATCCGGGTAGCGACCGGGGATCGAGCGCTGGAGGAGCTCGATCCCGAGGGCAAAGAGGGCAGCGACCGCACCACCGATCCACAGCGGGGTGCGGCGGTGTGAGGATGGCGTTGCCGACGCCACCAGCGCGGCGAGGGCCATCCCCCACCAGACCCCTTCGAGGGTATCCTCCAACCCCACCAGGCTGAGGTTGCTGCTCCCGAAGGGAATCCACACCATCGGGTGCAGCGCGCCTCCCGTCCCGCGTCGCACGCCAGCCACAAGATAGGCCGCCGCCAAGGAGGCGACCCCCACCCACACCCAACGCGACAGCCGCCAGCGCTCCGCGACCCGTGCCACGACCACCGCAGCCGCGCCCAGCGCCACGGAGGCACCGGCGAGCGCCTCCAGGGAGAGCTGTCGCCCCACCACCACGACCTTCAGGAGGAGGACCGCCGCCACCATCGCGGTGGCCACCCCAACCGCCTGCCGTCGGTTCGCCAGGACGAGCCCCCAGAGGGCGACCACCACGAGGACAGCAAAGAGGTAGGCGAGCGCATGGCCCGGCTCCATCCCCACCTCACCCCGCACCACGCGCTCCACGGGGCGGAGCCCCGCCTTCACGTTCGAGAGGTCGAGGGAAGGGACGAAGGGGGCGAGCTGCGCCGCCGCCCAGAGCCCAATCGCCGCCAACGCCAGGTCGGCCTCCGGGTCCGTGAACCCCCAACGCTGCCGGAGGTGGCGCACCCGCGCCCCCCATCCCCCCGTCGTTCCCGTTACCATGACCAGCACCGCCCCCACCGTCGCCCCCACGCCATTGGCCAACACATCGCTCAGGGAGGGGACCCGGCCCGGCATCCACCGCTGGGCGAGCTCCATCCCGATACTCAGGAGGGTCCCGAGAAGCGCCGCCTGCACGAGGAGCCATCCGCCTCGGCGCCGTCCCAGCGAACGTACCGCCCACATACCCCCAAGGGGGAGATAGACGAGGACATTGCTCACCACGTCGGTGGTGGAGATGTGGCCGGAGAGGCCGGCGAGGAGGCCATCCCAGGTACTACCCCAGCCACCGGTATTGGGGCGCAACCAGCCACGCCACGGGAAGAGGCTGCCGTAGACGATCAACGCGACATAGCAGAGCCAGAGCCCTGTCCAGTATCGCCGCACGGCACGTCGACGCGCCGCACCACTGCTCCCCCCCTGCTCCCCACCCGGCACGCTCACCCCGGCGCCACCTCCGAGACCACATACCGAAACTTGCCCGACGCCTCCGGAGGGATCTCCTCGACCCGCTCCACCACCACCTCGACCTCCGGACCGAGACGCGCCCGGAGCCCCTCGACCACGTGGTCCGCCTCCGCCTCGCCCCAGCCATCCGTCGCCACCACCTGCACGCGGGTGCGCTCCAGCGACTCCTGATGGATCCGGAAGCTCGCCACCTCCGGCATGTCGCGGAGGATGTAGATGAGCGCCAGGCCGTGCATCACCGTGCCGTCGGCGGCGACCACGAAGTCGGTGGCCCGCCCCTCCACCTCGGCGAGACACGGCAGCCCGCGGCCGCAGAGACACGGCTCGGTGGCGAGGCGTCCCATGTCGCCGGTGCGGTAGCGGATGAAGGGGTAGTCGCCGGTCGCCGTGTGGGTCACCACCAGCTCGCCCAGCTCCCCCGCCTTCACCGGTCGGCCGGTGGCCGGCTCCACCACCTCCACCACCACGTCCTCGCTCGAGAGGTGCAGCCCCCCCTCGGGACAGGCGTGGGCGAGAAAGCCGGCGTCGCGCGCCCCGTAGCCGTTCGCCACCGGGGCGTTGAAGCAGCGCTCGATCGCCTCGCACTGGTGGTCGTAGAGCCGCTCGGAGGTGCAGAAGACGACGCGGATGCCGAGGTCATCCATGGCCAGACCACGCGCCGCGGCGCGCTCGGCGAGGAGGGCATAGGCGGAGGGATAGCCGAAGAGCTGGCGCGGCCGGACGCGGCGGATCGTCTCCAGAAAGCGATCCTGGTTCGCCGGCGAGAGCTCGAAGGCGGGCAGCAGGCGGGTACGCAGGAGGCGGTCGCGCACCTCACGCACCCAGTCCTGCTTCGACCGCTCGATGGGCGAGCCCCACAGGACGATCTCCGGATCCCCGAGCTCCACCCCCCACCAGCGGGTCGCACGCCACTTCGCCGCCACGTCGTGGCTGATCCGTGACCGGCCCATATAGAAGATCAGGGGCTCACCTGAGGAGCCACCGGTGTTGAAACGCGTGAGCGAACCGGCAACCTCGGAGCGCAACCCATCGCCCGCCGTCCGCATCGCCTGCTTGTCCATGAGCGGCAGCGCCGCGAGGTCCGCGGCCGAGGCGACCTGCTCCGGCCGAAAACCGAGCTTGCGGAAGCGATCGCGGAAGTACGGCACGTGGCGGCCGACCTCGCTGAGGAAGTGACGCAGGTTGCGCGCCTGAAGGGTGGCGATCTGCTCGGATGACCACCACTGGCTCATCTCCAACTCGCGCAGACGGCGCACCGTGTCGTGGTGTTTGAGCCGCTCGTGGAGCGGAAAGAGGGTGTTTGCCACCCATCGCGTGTACATCGCTAAGCCTCCCACGTCGTCTGGTAGAGGGAGAAGAGTCGTTCGCGCACCGCCGGCCAGGCGAAGCCACCGGCCGCTTCAAGTCCCGCCTCGCGCAGCCCGGCATAGAGGTCGGCGTCGTTATGCAGGCGTGCCACCGCTTCGGCCATCGCCTCGGGGTCGTCCACCGCACACAGGAGGCCGGTCTCCCCATCGGCCACCAGATAGGGAACGCCGCCCACCGCGGTGGAGACCACCGGGACCCCTGCGGCCCACGCCTCGAGGATGGAGTTGGGCATGTTGTCGGCGCGGCTCGGGTTGAGGGCGATACGAGCCTCACGGTAGAGGGCGGCCATCCGGCGATGATCGACCCGGCCGGTGAAACGGATGAAGGGCATAACGCCCTCCGCCTCCGCCACCCCTTGCAGCCGTGTGGCGTCCGGTCCCTCGCCGGCGACGATCAGGCACGCCGCAATACCGCGCCGATGGAGCAGCGCCACCGCGCGGATCGCCGTGTCGATGCCGTAGAGATGCTCGAGGTTGCGCGCGACCAGGATCACCGGCTCCACCACCGGAGGGGAGGCGGTAAAGCGAGAGAGGTCGATGATGTTCGGGACCACCGTGGTGGCCAGGCCGTGCCGGCCGAAGACGTCGGCGAGAAAACCGCTCGGCACCGCGATCCGCTCCGCCGCTCGCAGGGTCGGCAGCGCCCAGCGGCCGTGGCGTCCGAGGAACACCTCCGCCTCACCGCCCCGGTAGTTGAGGATCACCGGGATGTGGCGCGCCCGCGCCAGCCGTACGGTGGGGGTGGCGTAGAGGTGAAAGGCCCACCACGAGTTGGTCACCAGGTGGACCAGGTCGGCGCCCTCCAGCCCCCGCCACAGCGCCGGCAGAAAGGCGGCGGCCGCGGCCACACCACGCACACCGCGCGCCGAGGCGAGCCACGCGGGCGGCGGCCGGTGGCTGCGCACCAGCGCCACCTCCGCTCCCTCCCCCTCCAGCAGCCGCGCGAGCTGGGCGGTCTGGTTCGCCATCCCGCCGGCGGGCGGCGGCAACGGCCCCACCAGACAGATACGACGACCCGCCAAGGTCTGCGTGGTCACCGCCTCCGCCATCGGCGCGACCGCCGTGCTCACACCGTCCTCCCGAGCGCCCGGCCGTACACCTCGCGGTAGCGGGCGACGGAGGCGGCCCAGCTCCGCTCCTCCACCACGAAGCGGCGGCCGGCGGCGCGGTACCGTGGCCACGCCGCGCGATCGGTGAGCATCTGCACCGCCGTCGCCGCCAGGTCCTCGGCGTCACCGGCGCGAAAGAGGCGGCCGGTGGTGCCGTCGTCGATGAGCTCCCGGTGGCCGCCCACGTCCGAGGCGAGGACGAGCCGCTCCAGGGCCATCGCCTCCAGGGGTTTGAGAGGAGTCACCAGCTCGGTGATCCGCGCCGCCTTGCGCGGGAAGAGCAGCAGGTCAATGAGGCCGTAGTAGCGCGCCACCTCGTCGTGGGGGACGCGGCCGGGAAAGACGACCGCGCCGTCGAGACCCAGGGCCGCCGCCTGGTGGTGCAGTGCATCCCCCTGGAAGCCGCCGCCCACGAGGAGGAGCTGCGCCCCAGGGAGAGATTCGCGGATCCGGGGTAGTGCCTCGATCGCCAGGTCGAGCCCCTCGTAACCATAGAAGGAGCCGAGGAAGCCGAGGATCGGGCCGGCGCCGAGGGAGAGGCTCGCGGCGAGCCCCTCGTCGCGGGCGACCGGCTGAAGCCCGTCCACATCCACACCGTTGGGGATCACCGTCACCCGCTCGGCCGGGACCCCGCGGCCGATGATCTCGCGGCGGAGCCCATCGCAGATACAGGTCACCGCGTCCGCCCGCTTGAGGACCCACGTCTCCAGTCCGCGGGTGGCGCGGTAGCGCAGGCCGTCCTCCCTCGCGGTGCCGTGGTCCACCGCCGCGTCCTCCCAGAAGGCGCGCACCTCATAGACCACCGGCAGCCCCAGGCGATGACCGGCACGCACCGCGGCGCGGCCGTCCAGGGCCGGCGAGTGGGCGTGAATGAGATCGGGGCGTGTCTCGGTGGCCACCTCCACGATGCGCCGCTCCAGGGCGGCCATGAGGGCAAGCTCGCCCACCACCGGCAGGCGCGCCAGGGGACCGGAGGGCGGCCGTGTGCGGTGGAAACGCCACGGACAGCTCTCCGTGGCCACCTCCTCCGCCGGCGGGTGCTTCGGCGAGGTGAGGTGGACCGTCTCCCAGCCGAGGTGCCCCTGCTCACGCAGGATCGCACCGGTACGGAAGGTATAGCCCGAATGGACCGGCAAGGAGTGGTCGAGGACGTGCAAGATGCGCATGACAGTCAGCTCCATATCGCCGACCCTACTGGGAAAGGCAAGGTGGGCGGTGGTCTTGTGGGGCGCTCCGCGACAAGCTCACGCTCATCGCAGGGGGAATCACAGGAGCGAACCATGAAAAAGAATGTCGGCACTCTCGACCGGGCGGTGCGCATCGCCGTCGGCCTCATCCTCATCGCCCTCGTCTTCGTCGGACCGAAGACGCCCTGGGGGTGGATCGGCCTTGTGCCGCTGGCCACCGGAATCATTCGGTGGTGTCCGGCGTATATGCCCTTCGGCATCCGCACCTGCCGTAAGGAGTAGGGGCGCGGATCCGACCGTATCTTGCCCTCGCGTCGGCGGCCGCGATCCTCAACGTAAAGCACTACGCCTCCGGTCGCGACCGCCGACGCGAGAACAACCTACGGCCGGCTTCACGCCCCCGAGTGACGGTGTCTCAGGCGCTTCGACCGTGCCTGGGCTTGGAGTGGGGCGCGGATCCGACCGTATCTTGGGCTCGATCCGGAGGAGGCGATCTTTCGGTAGGAGCGGGCCATGCCCGCGAAACAGGCCCAAAGGGCCTGCCGCGCCGCCGGCGCGGATCGCCGGCGGGAGCCGGCTCCTACCTCATACTCGTAAAGGGACCGCCCCAGCCAAGGCCCAACACCAGACCCCCCACCCCTAATGATTCAGGCCCGTAGGGCCTGAATCATCTCAGTGGCCGTAGGTGAGCAGCGACCGGCGGCCGCCCTTTTCCACGATGACGCCGTTCTCCTCGATGGAGACGACGGTGTAGTCGTCGATGCCGCTCCCCGCGTAGACCATCTGGCCGTTGACCACCGCCATCCGGCGCTCCGGGTCGGGTGACCAGGCGACCGCCTGGAGGGTGATCTCGGCGTCGTGGAGGCGCGGCGGCGCCGGCTCGGCCGCGGGCAGAGCGGGACGGGCGGGGACGGCGGGGGGGGTGGCCACCACCGGCGCACTTGGGGTGGTGATCGGATGCAGTGGGGAGGAGACAACCGGGGGTCGTGGCGCCAGTGCCGGTCGTGGCAACCGCTCCGCCGGAGAGGCTGCCACCGCCTTCGGCGCGACGGCGACCGTCCGCGGTACGGGTGGAGTGACCTGCGTGGCCGGCGCCGCGGTCGTCGTCGGCCGCGTCGGGAATGCGTCGCCCGGCAACGCTTTAGGAGACGCTGGACGGCGGGAAGCACGCACGGACGGCTCGGCCACCCGCTCCCCAACTTTCGCGGCCGCCGGCAACACATTCTGCCTCTCCTTCACCGGCTTCGCCCGCGGCGGCACGACCGCGACAGGCGCCCTGCGGCTCTCAATCCGCGCCACCTTCGGTGGCTCGGCCACGTCGCCAGCGGGCCGCCGCGCAACCCAGAAACCACCCCCCGCCACGAGGAGGACCACGACCCCCACTGGAACCAGCCAGAGTCGCCGCCGCATCGCCTCGGCGTGGCGACTCGGGAGAGAGCCCTTCCACGCCGGGCCATCGGCGGCCGGGGCCTCCTCTTCCAGCTTCTTGAGGGCGCGAAGGATGGAGCTCATGGGGTCGCCTCCACCAGGGTGGGCGCGTTGAGGTGCGGGATGCGCAGCCCCAGGCTCTCGTTGTACAGGCAGATCTTGGTGAGCGCCCCCACCACCCCGTCCGGTTGCAGGCCGTGGCTCGCCTGGAGCTGCTCGATGAGGGTACGGGTGGGGTCGCCGTAGCGCCCGCTATCGGCCGGCGCCGGCAGGCCGATGGCGGCGAGGAGCCGGTTGATTTTGCGTACCGCGGTCGGGCCGCCGGTGCGTGGCACGGTGGCATCGATCGACATGAAGTCGCGCCACGGCAGGTAGGCAGTGCCCGTCCAGTACCAGTTGAGCCCCTCGGGGGCGACTGTCACCTCGCCGCGCCCACTGCTGAGACCGTCGGCGCGCAGGGTGAGGATCTCGCCGTCGATGCGGACCAGGGTGAGGTAGCGCGACAGGGGGTTGTCCGGGAGGCGGAGCTCGAGGATCGCCGGCAGGTCGAGGCGGGCGAGGAGACCGAGATCGGCGTCGACCCGACGCAGCTTCAGACCCGCCGCCGCTGCCGCATCGCGGAAGAAGACAGCGTCATCCGTCTCCGTGCCGAGGGAGGTCGGGATGGCGACCGGCAACCCCCAGCCGGAGAGCGCCGCGCGCACAGACGCGACCCGCGACGCCCGTGGTGTGATGGTATGCAGGAGGTCGCTGAGGGAGGGGGACGTCTCGACCTCGCCGGTAGCCACCGTCACGGTCCCCGCGACCACCGGCGCCGATACAGCCTCGGTCGCAGTGGGAACCGGGGGGACCGGCAATGCGGATGAACCGTCGGCGCGATCATTCGCCACCACGTTGTCCGCGGTCGCCGCCGGTGGTACAGCGTCGGTGAGTGATGGGGAGTGGCTCACAACGGTTGGGTAGCGGGTCACTGCGACTGCTGCGACCACTGCCACCGCGACGACCGCGGTGACCCGGGCGATCGCCGCCCAACCACTCGCCCCCTTACCGTGACCACCGTCGCGGAGCTCCACCACCGCCTGGCGAGCAATCCTACCGCTCACCCGCCTCCGGCCCGCCACATAGGCGGCCAGCAGCGCACGGTCGGCGGCGATGTTGATCAGCCGCGGCACGCCGCCGCTAAATCGGTGAATCACCCGCAGGGCGGGGCGCGAAAAGGCGACCGGCCGGCCCTGGGAGGCGACCGCAATCCGGTGGGCGATGTATCGACCGCTGTCGCGCCGGCTCAGGGGCGCCAGGTAGCAGCTCAGGGTGATCCGCTGGGCGAGCTGACGCAGCTCGTGGGAGTCGAGGAGCTCGCCGAGCTCCGGCTGCCCCACAAGGATGATCTGCAGGAGCTTGGCGTCGCGCGTCTCCAGGTTCGAGAGCAGGCGGAGCTGTTCGAGGACCTCAGCGGAGAGGTTCTGCGCCTCGTCGATGAGCACCAGGACCCGGCGGCCCACCTGGTGGCGGTCGATGAGAAAGCAGTTGAGGGCGTCGATCAGCTCCTTGGTGGTCTCACCGGTAGCGTCGATGCCGAGCTCATCGTTGATCGCCCGCAGGAGCTCGCGGCCGTCGAGGCGCGGGTTGAAGACGTAGGCGGCCTCCACCTGATCGTCGAGGGAGTCGAGGAAGGTGCGGCACAGGAGCGTCTTGCCGGTCCCCACCTCACCGATGATGGCGACGAAGCCGTCGCCCTCGGACAAGGCGTAGCTCAGGTGGGCGAGGGCCTCCTCATGGCCCTTGCTCAGGAAGAGGTAGGCCGGGTTGGGGACGAGCTTGAAGGGACGCTCGCGCAGGTCGAAGAAGCGCTTGTACATGGTCGGCAGGGAGGAGGCTGGAGTATGGCCGATTTCGCCGCCGTGGTGTCGAGCAGCCGTCGCGCGTGTGGGTCCGCCCCCGGGCGCCCAGTCCCCGGCACCTTGGTAGGAGCGAGCTCCCGCTCGCGATTCAGGCCCGAAGGGCCTGCCGCGCCTGCGGCGCGGATCGCCGGCAGGAGCCGGCTCCTACCGGGTCACCAGACCGAAGGCGGTAAACTCACCGACTCTCGGAATACCGGTAGGAGCGAGCTCCCGCTCGCGAAACAGGCCCAAAGGGCCTGCCGCGCCGCTGGCGCGGATCGCCGGCGGGAGCCGGCTCCTACCATCTCCGTAGACGACGGACTCCCTGCGGTGGTGGTCAGCCGCACCGTTCCGCCGTCGGCTCCACGGTCCACCGTGCGAGAGCCTCGACGATCATTTCACGCCGAATCGGTTTGCTCATGAAGTCGTCCATCCCGGCGTCGAGGCACTTCTCGCGATCACCCTTCATGGCGTTGGCGGTCATCGCGATGATCGGCGTGTGGCGCCGATCGCCCTCGCGGCGACGGATCTCGCGAGTCGCCTCGTAGCCGTCCATCTCCGGCATCTGACAGTCCATGAATACGACGTCGTAGCGGTTCTCATCCAACGCCGCCACCGCCTCCACCCCGTTGGACACAACCGCCACCTCGTGACCGAGCCTACTCAGCATGGCCGTGGCGACCTTCTGGTTCACCACGTTGTCCTCCACCACCAAGATCATCAGAGGACACCGTTCATCGGGGTGCGAATCTCGTGGCTCATGTTGGCGAGGAACTCGGACTTCATCCGACACGCCTCGACCGCCTCATCGCGTGCCGCGGCCAGCTCCCGGTTGGCGGCGACAAGCGCAGCCGCGGCACGCTCGCGCTCCACCTCCACCGCCTTCCGCTCGGAGGTGTCGCGGAAGACGAACACCGCCCCGTCCACCTCCCCCTCACCGTTGCGAATCGGGTTGCTGGTGTACTCCACCGGGAAGCCGCTCCCATCATCGCGCTCGAAGAGGTCCTCCTCCACCTGGTAGGTCCGGCCGTCCCGTGGTGCGGTACAGATATGGCATGTCTTCCCACACCGCTCCTTGTCTGCGTTGCACCTGGGACGAAAGACCTTGCCCACCGGCCGGCCGATCATCGCCTCCACCTCCCACCCCAACATGCGCGCCGCCGCCGGGTTGGCGAAGGTGATCCGCCCCTCCAGATCCACTCCGCAGATCCCCTCTCCGGCCGAGTCGAGGATGTGGGTATTGCGGCCACGCAGGAGAGAGAGGGTGCGGAGCTGGTGGCGTACACCGCGGCTGATGATCAGGGCGAGGCCGAGGAAGAGGGCGACGCCGATGGCCACCAGCCACCTCATCTTCCGCCACCCGTCGGCGACCCGTGCGGTCACGTCTGCGGAGAGGGACTCGGCGTGCTCGCGGGTCACCTGGCCGAGGTCACCCCAGGCGTCCTCGAGCTGGCCGCGGACCCCACCGAAGCGCCACACCAGCTTGGCCCGCCGCGTCTGGAGGTGGAGATAGTCTCGCCGCAGGGCGTAGAGCCCCCCCTCGCCCACGGTCAGCGGCTCGTCCCCCTGCCCCTCGATCCAGCCGTCACCGAAGAAGCCGCTCATCACCGCCTCCACCAGCCCACCCGGGACCGCCTCATCGAGGGTGTGGTCCGACTCAAGGGCGGCGATGTCGTGGCGCAGGCGATCGAAGCTCGGTCGCAGTCGGTTCTCTTTCAGGTCGGCGAGGGCGTCCTCCTCATCCTCCCCGGCGAGGCGCTCGGCCAGCCGGCCGAGCTCCGCCATCTCCCGCTGGATCGAGTCGATGAGATGGAGCTGCTGGCTCTCCTGCCCCGCCAGCAGCTCTCGGGCAAGACGGTTAGCCTCCGTCCCGGTGGCGCGGCGATAGCGGCGCATCGTCACCGCGGCACGGAGACGTCCACGCCCCTCCATGGAGTCGAACCACGCCTGGATCTCGGAGAGTCGCTGGCGCAAGTCGTTGAGAGTCCGATGGCGGTCGACGTCCTCCGCCACATCGTGATACCGCCGCTGCCACGCCGCCGCGTTCCGGCGGAGGGAGGCCAGCTCTCCGGTGACCTCCTCCACCTCACTCATCGCCACCGTCCCCGACCCTGGACCCAGCGACTCCCGCAGGCGAGCCACCGCCTCGGGGAGTCCGCCGAGAACGCTGGCGGTGGCCGTTGGCGTCGCCACATCGGGGCTGACGCGGAGGGAGCTATCCACCTCGTCTACCGCCGCCTCGGTGAAATCACGTACCTGGTGAAACGCCTCCGCGACGCTCCGCTGGCGTTCAAGAACCGTCTCGCGCTCACCGCGCAGGTCCGCGACAAGCCAGCCCACGGTACCCAACAGCAGGACGCCGGTGGCGAGACCGCAGGCCACCATCCCCCAGAAGAGGGTGAGGACGTGGTGGGTGCTTCTCATCGCGCCTCCTGGGATGCGAGCAGTCTCCCCATCTCGGACCAGCCGACGGGCACGAAACGACCCTTCCGCAGGAGGGTTGGCCAGACACGGTGGCACGCCTGGTGGTCGTCGGCGGTGAGGCGCAGCCCGACCCCGATACCGATGTCAAAATCTCCCAGCCCTTCGAGGGCGTTGATCACCCCCTCACGCGACGGCACCCCGCCGATCCGCTCCATCGCGCGGGTGAAGATGCGCGCCGCGATGTACCCCTCCAGGGCGCCGAAGCTGTCGGTACCGGCTCTGGAGGGGGGCGCCACGCGCCCCCCTCGCCAGCCAGCACGGGTCCGGCTGGCTTCACCCCCCGTGGATGGAGTGCTGGCGCCCTCCATCAGACCGTGTGGTGCGTCCCGCCCCACGCGGTCTTCCGGGTCGATGCGCTCCATGTCGGCGTGGAAGTCGCGTACGAGGGGCAGCTCGGTGTTACCGGGATAGGGCACCACCTGGGTGGTGATCACCCGCGCCCTCGTATCGCCGAGCTCACGCGCCAGCGGGGCGCTGCCCACGAAAGAGACATTGAGGAAGAGGGCGTCTAGGAGTCTGTCGGACTTATGCACGATCTACTGCGGAAAAGCGGATCTCGGCCCGGATCGTGCCCCGTTCTTCGTTTCATAGGCCCACTATGTGCCTCGAACGGGTCCCAATCCGGACTCGAGCCCGCTTTCCCTCGCGACGATCGCATAAGTCCGACAGACTCCTAGCCCCGACTCCTCCGCTAGGCGGATGAACTTCGCGCACGGTGCGTAGGCCCCCACCATGATCACCGCCCGCGGCGCCGGCTCGGCGAGGATGAGATCCGCCAGGGCGTTCTCCACCGCCACCGTGTTGCGCTCGTAGCGGACGTGGTAAATCCGATGCTCGTCTTTGAGGCCGTGGCGTTTGAGGGCCGCGATGCCACCGGAGAAGCCGGCGTCGCCGTAGCCGTCGCGCTGGGTGAAGAAGGCGACCTCCTCCGGTCGCAGCCCGCCCCGATCGATGAGGGCATCGACCATCGCCGCGGTCTCCTCCGCATAGCTGGCGCGGTAGTTGATCACGTAGCGGCTCGGTGGCTGCCGGCGGAGGATCCCGGCGCCGGAAAAGGGGGCAAACAGCAGGGTCTTGCGCTGAACGGCGATGGGGATCGCGGCGATCGACGTCGGCGTTCCCACGTTGCCGATCACCGCCAACACCCCGTTCTCCTCGATCAGTCGGCGCATGTTGGGCGCGGTGCGCGCCGGCTCGTAACCGTCGTCGAGGACGATCAGCCGCAGCCTGCGGCCGTTCACCCCGCCAGCGCGATTCACCCGCGCCAGTCCGGCCTGGACGCCGTGGAGCATGTTCTGCCCCAGGTCCATGGCCGGCCCGCTGAGGGCAGTGGACATGCCGAGGAGGAGCTCTGCCCGGGTCGCCCCGGGGGCGAGGCAGAGGGCCAGCCCGAGGAGCAGGGTGAGGAGGCGGCAGCGGTGACCACGTTGTCCGTGGGCCGGTGCTGCGACGCAAACAGGGGGCAACCACATGAATCAAGTTATCGTCACACCGCGCCGCACGATAAACCGTCGCGCTACCCGATTCGGACCCGCAACTCCCTATTACGACAGCCATTTCAAAACGATGCAGCGATGCAGGAAGGTGTCGAAGAACATCCCAGCAGAGGGACGTAAACCGGCCCACCCCGCCGGCCGGAGGAGGGAAACCCACCCACCCCCGGAACACCGGTAGGAGCGAGCTCTCGCTCGCGATTCAGGCCCGAAGGGCCTGCCGCGCCGTTGGCGCGGATCGCCGGCGGGAGCCGGCTCCTACCAGCGGACCGCCACCGGCGCGCCGCGGCCGACCCCGAGGGCGGCGGCGGCGGAGCCGTTGCGCTGGGCGATCTCCAGGCGACCGGTGGCGCCGATGAGGGCGACCAGCACCCCGTCGGCCACCTCGCCGTAGGTGCGGGCGAGGCCACGCACCTTTCGACCGCCGACGGTGATTTGCAGAGAGGCGGAGTCCGCGCCGACGACGGCCGCGGCCCCGATCGTGGTGGTGCAGTTACCGAACCGATCCACATGTACCACCTCGCCGTCGACACCGTCGGCCACCGGTTGCGCGGCGGACAGGACCAGCCGAACCGGGTCATCCACCGGCGGCCCGAGCTTGTCGATGGCACCGCCGGCGAGGAGGTGGGCGGCGGCCGGGGCAAAGAGGTCACGGCCGTGGAAGGTGGGGGCGACGGCCTCGCGCACGAAGCGGCCGGCCTTGATTGCGTGGGCCCGTGCCCCGGGGAAGGCCAGGAGCGGGGTGAGCAGGCCGTTGTCCGGGCCGACGCCGAAGCAGCCGCCGGCCCCCACCGCGAGGGGCAGGCGCGCCGTGCCGACCCCCGGGTCGACCACCGCCAGGTGGACGGTCCCGGCCGGAAAGTGGGGGAGGATCGACTCCAGGGCGAGGCAGCCGCCGAGGATGTCTCCCGGCTCGATCGCGTGGGTCGCGTCGACCACCGTCACCCCCGGCACGAGACCCAGCACCACCCCCTTCACCTGCGCCACGTAGGTGTCGGCGAGGCCGAAGTCGGTGAGGAGGGTGAGCAGCGGTGGGGCCATGGGACCGATTTCACCTCAACGGTGGGAGGAGGCAAAGGGGCAGAGAGGATCAGCGGAAATCGCAATGCAGGCCGAGATGGCACTGACCGTAGGGCGGGCTTCAGCCCGCCGAGCACCGTAACTTCTTGAAATGACGGCGTCGGTCGGCTGAAGCCGACCCTACGGTCAGGTACCACATCTTGTTTCCGCTTGTTTCCGCTGATCCTCAGACCGCATTTCCCCGTGGTCAATCGGTTTACGGATAAAAGCCCTCCCCACGCTCCGCCATCTCCACGAGCAGCGGTGCCGGGTCGAAGCGACTGCCGTGGGCCTCGGCGAGCTGTCGGAGGCGATCGCAGATCGCCTTGACGCCGCGCCGATCCGCATCGCGCAGCAGGCCGCCACGGAAGGGCGGGAAGCCGGTCCCCATGACCATCGCCATGTCGAGGTGGAGCGGCGAGGCGACCACCTCTTCTTCCAGGCAGCGCGCCGCCTCGTTGACCATCGCCAGGACCATCCGGTCCAGCGCCGTGTCGCGGTCGGTGAGCTCCCGGTGGCGGGTGCCGAGGTCGTAGTGGAGGGTGTCGTCGACCCGCCGCCGCTTGCCTTTGCCCTTGTAGAAGCCGCGCCCCGCCTTGTCGCCGAGGCGGTCCTTCTCGACCATCCGCGCCAGGAGCGCCGACGGGCGCATCCGATCGCCGAAGGCTCCGTGGAGCACCCCGGTCACCTCCTGGCAGATGTCGAGCCCCACCGCGTCCATCAGGGTAAAGGGGCCCATGGGCATGCCGAAGTCGACCATCAGGGCGTCGAGCCCGGCCACGTCGCTCCCCTCCTCCAGGATCAGGGCGGCCTCGTTCAAGTACGGCAACAGCAGCCGGTTGACCAGGAAGCCGGGACGGTCGGCGACCACCACCGGGACCTTCCCGAGGCGCTTGGCGAAGGCGACGGTGGTGAGGGTCGTCTCGTCGCTGGTCGCCTCGGCGCGGATCACCTCTACCAGGGGCATCCGGTGGACCGGGTTGAAGAAGTGCAGGCCGATCACCCGCTCCGGGTGGGCGGCCTCCGCCCCGATCTCGTGGATCGGCAGGGACGAGGTGTTGGTGGCGAAGATGGCGTCGTCGCGGATCTCCCCCTCCACCTCGGCAAGGACCGCCCGTTTCACCGCGAGCTGCTCGGCCACCGCCTCCACCACCAGGTCGAGGCGGCGGAAGCCGTGGTAGGTGGTGGTGGGGGTGAGGCAGGCGGCGCGGCGGCGGTAGTCCAGGCCATTCAGCCGGTGGCGCTTGAGCCCCTTGCGCCAGATGGCGTGGGCCGCCTGTATGCCGCGGGCGACGAAGCGCGGCTCCAGGTCCTTCATCCGCACGGCGATCTGGCGGTCGGCGATGAGCTGGGCGATGCCGCCGCCCATCACCCCGGCGCCGAGGACACCGGCGCGCTCCACCGGCCGGCCGCCGCCCGCCACCCCGGGGACGCCGCTCTCGCGCTTGAGCTGTTCGCGGCCAAAGTAGAGGGAGACCAGGGCGCGACACTCGGGGGTGACCGCGGTCTCACCCAGCGCTCGCGCCTCGATCTCGAAGGCGCGCTCGCGCCCATACCGCCACGCCGCCTCGATCACCGCGATCGCCCGCAGGGCGGAGGGGTAGTGGCCGTGGGTCTTCGCCATCACTCCCTTGCGCGCCTGAGAGAAGGCAACCATACGTCCCACGGCCGACCCCTCGATGAGGCGGGCACGCAGGGTCCGCTTGCGCACCGGCCGCCGCTTGCTCGCACCGTGGATCCGGTCGCGCAGGAACCGCTCCGCCTCGGCGCGGAAGATCGCCTGGGGGATGCAGGCGTCGATGAGCCCCGCCTTCAACGCGCGCCGCCCCTGGAGGGTCTTGGAGCCGAGAATCATGGCAAGAGCGCGCTCCAGCCCCACCAGGCGCGGCAGGCGGTAGCAGCCGCCGAAGCCGGGGACGATGCCGAGCTGCACCTCGGGCAGGCCGATCCGCGCCTTGGGCGAGTCGGAGGCGACCCGCCAGTCGCACGCCAAGGCGAGCTCGCAGCCGCCGCCCAACGCCACGCCGTCGATCGCCGCCACCGTCGGGCACGGCAGATCCGCGACCTGCTGGAGGATCTGCTGGCCGCGGGCGGCGAGCCGCCCGCCGGTGGCGGCGTCGTCGATCTGCTCGATCTCGTGGATGTCGGCGCCGGCGACGAAGCAGCCCGCCTTCGCCGAGGTGACCAGGAGCCCCTTGAGGTCGGGGCGGGCGGCGAGGTCCGCCAGGGCCTGCTCCACCTCCTCCAGGACCGGCGCCGCCAGGGTATTCACCTGGCTGTCGGGCAGGTCGAAGCAGAGCTCGGTGAAGCCGTCGTGGTCGATGATACGGATGGTCTTCATTGGGTGGCCTCCACGACGAAGGCGGCGCCCTGACCGCCGCCGATGCACAGGGTCGCCAGCCCCCGCTCCAGGCCGCGCCGGCGCAGCTCCTTGAGCAGGGTGATGATGAGGCGGGTGCCGGAGGAGCCCACCGGGTGGCCGAGGGCGATGGCGCCGCCGTTGACGTTGAGCTTCGTCTCGTTGATCTCACCGAGCGGCGCCTCGCCGTCGAAGTGGTCGCGGAAGTAGGCGGCCGAGTCGAAGGCGGCCAGGCAGCCGAGGACCTGGGCGGCGAACGCCTCGTTGATCTCCACCAGGTCGAAGTGGGCGAGGGTGAGGCCGGTCTGCTTGAGGAGCTTGCGGGTCGCGTGGACCGGCCCGAGCCCCATGCGCGCCGGGTCGTTGCCGGCGAAGGCCCAGGCGGTGACCCGGCCCAGGGGCGTATAGCCGCGGGCGCGGGCGTCGGACTCCGCCATCAGGACCACCGCCGCACCGCCGTCGGTGATCTGCGAGGCGTTGCCCGCGGTCACCGTGCCGTAGGGGCGCTCGAAGACCGGCTTGAGCTTCGCCAGGGCCGCCATGGTCTGTCCCCGGCGCAGGCCGTCGTCGTCGGCCACCGCCTCGAAGCGCGGCGGCGGGTAGACCGGGACGATCTCCTCCGCCAGGCGGCCCCCGTCGATCGCCTGCTCGGTGCGCTCGTGGGAGCGGAGGGCGAAGCGGTCCTGATCTTCGCGGGAGATGGCGAAGTCGCGCGCCACCACCTCGGCGGTCTCGCCCATGTTCAGGCCGCACACCGGGTCGGTGAGGCCGAGGCGCAGGCCGACGGTCGGGGTGAACCACCCCGGCCGCAGGCGGGTGAGGTGCTTGAGCTTGTCCAGCGGTCGCCGCGTCCGCTGCAACCCCATGAGCCACCGCTGGAGCTCGCGGGAGAGGAGGAAGGGGATGTTCGACATCGACTCCACCCCCCCGGCGACCACCACCCGCGCCTGGCCGAGGCGGATCAGGTTGACCCCCTCGGCGATCGCCTCCATCCCCGAAGCGCAGTTGCGATGCACCGTGTGGGCCGGGACGGCGCGCGGGATCTTCGCGCGCAGGGCGATCACCCGGGCGATGTTCGCCGCCTCGCCGGGCTGGGCCACGTTGCCCACCACCACCGCGTCGACCTCCTTCGCGTCGAGGTCGAGCCGGGTGAGGAGCTCCGCCACCGCGATCCGACCGAGCTCATCCGCGGAGAGCGCATCGAAGGCACCCCACGCCTTCGCGTACGGCGTCCGCAATCCATCCACCACCACCACCGGCTCATCCATGGTCCCGCTCCTCTCGGGCGTCATGCCCCGTTCCCACCCGACGAAGGTAATCACGTTCCGCCAGGAGTGAAACCAGAGTTTTTGGGGTCAGGTCTTGCCTTGACATATTTCAGAAGAAATATGTCAAGGCAAGACCTGACCCCAAAAACTCCGCCTTCAAGGCGACCGCCGTGGCCGCGTAGAATCGCCCCTCGCGCGAACCGCCCTACCCCGCTGG
>CAZRGD010000006.1:0-7287 GCA_964599505.1 uncultured Nitrospirota bacterium
GTCGGCAGAGGCCGACCAGACGCCGTCATCTCAAGAAATTACGGTGCTCGGCGGGCTGAAGCCCGCCCTACGGACGGTGTCATCTCGGCCTGCATTGCGATTTCCGCTGATCCTCTCTGCGCGAGGCCACAATCGACGATTGCGGACGGGAGCCACGACCATGCCCCTCCCGTGGCAGTGGGCTACCATGCGCGCCGCATTGAGGCACTCCACCGCCGGGGTGGCGAAACTGGTAGACGCAAGGGACTTAAAATCCCTCGGCCGTTCGGCCATGCGGGTTCGATCCCCGCCCCCGGCACCAGGGTACAGCGGAAGGGAGGGGGGAGGTACCGTCGCGCCCGCCGTGTGCCACCTACCGCAGGGTGAGGGTGACGAAGGGGGCGAGGGAGGTCGCTTTGGCGATCTTGTCCGCGGCCGCCTCGGCGGCGGCACGGTCCGGGTAGTCGCCGACCCGCACCCGGTGGCTCTCGATGCCGTCGGGGAGGTGGGTGGTGACCACGTAGGCGGGGTAACCCGCCGCCTGGAGCCGACGCACCAGCTTGCCCGCCCCCTCCAGGGTGTCGAAGGTACGGACCTGCAGGGCGAAGGTCGCCGCGGGGTCGGCCGCCGCCGGGGAAGGCGCGGGCGTGGCAACAGGAGAGGGCGACCGACTTACCTCGCCGGCGACCGGCGACGGCGCCACCGCGGAGGCTACAGGCGGCGTGGCCTCGCGCGGCGCCGGCATCACCATGGGCGCCACCGAGCCACCGGTGGGGCCGGTCACACAGGTGCCACCGCCCATCAGGGCCGAGACCTGCATGCCGGTAAAGACGCCGAGGAGGAAGACCACCACCCCCACGGCGATCCAGCCGCCCTTGGAGCCGCCGCCAGCGGGCCGTTCGAGGATCTTGTCGTCGTCACGAAAGCTGTTGGGCATCTGGGAATCCACGTCGAGGGTCCAAGGCGAAGCGTGCCCGGTGGGGCAGCGGTGTCAAGGGCCGGGCGACCGGCGCCATAAACCCCGAGCCCTCGGTAGGAGCCGGCTCCCGCCGGCGATACCGGCCCCATCTTGAGATCGGGGGGCCGACCGCGCCTGGGGCGCGGATCGCGAGCGGGAGCTCGCTCCTACCTCGACCTGCGAGCGCGAGACAGGGGCGGCCTCCTCCTCTCACACGTGCCAGGTGCCCGCTACATCTGCTCCGGGGCGGCGACCCCGAGGAGGGCCAGGCCGTTGGCCACCACCTGGCGCACCGTCTCCATCAGGTAGAGGCGGGCGGTGGCGAGCTCCGGGTCGTCGCCGAGGATCCGGTGCTTGTAGTAGTAGGCGTGGGTGGCCGCGGCGAGGTCGGTGAGGTAGTGAACGACGCGGTGCGGCTCCCCCGCCTCGGCGGCGCCGCGCACCATCGGGGGAAAACCCTCCAACCGCTGGATCAGGTCGAGCTCGTCGGGCTCGGTGAGCCGCTCCACCGGGGGGTTGTCACCGGGCAGCGCGTAGCCGCGCTCCGCGGCGAGGCGGTAGAGGGAGCAGACCCGAGCGTGGGCGTACTGGACGTAGTAGACCGGGTTGTCGTTCGACTCGCGCTTCGCCAGCTCGAGGTCGAAGTCGAGCATGGCGTCGGCACGCCGCTGGAGGAAGAAGAAGCGGGTGGCGTCGGCGCCTACCTCGTCGACCACCTCGGCGAGGGTAACGAAGGCGCCGGCGCGCTTCGACATCTTCACCGGTTCGCCGTCGCGCAGGAGGTTGACCATCTGGACCAGCAAGACCTCCAGCCGCTCCGGGTCACCGCCGAGCATCGCCAGCGCCGCCTTCACCCGCGCCACGTAGCCGTGGTGATCGGCGCCCCAGATGTTGACCAGCCGGTCGTAGCCGCGGGCGAGCTTGTCGGCGTGGTAGGCGATGTCGGTGGCGAAGTAGGTGAGATCACCGTTGGTCTTCACCACTACCCGGTCCTTGTCGTCGCCGTGGCGGGTGGTGGCCAGGAGCTTGGCGCCGCCCTCGTCACGGCTCAGGTGGCCCGCCGCCTCCAACTCCGCGAGACGGGCGGGAACGGCGCCGCTGGCGACCAGGTCCGCCTCGGAGAACCAGCGGTCGAAGCGGATGGCGAGGCGGTCGAGGTCGCCGCGAATCTGCACCAGCATTGCCGCCACTCCGTAAGGGCCAAGCAACTCCAGGGCCTCATCCTCGGCGGCGGTCGCCATGGCGTCGCCGTGCTCGTCACGCCAGCGGCGGGCCATCTCCTGCACATAGTCGCCCGGGTAGCACCCCTCGGGCAGCTCGACCTTTTCGCCACAGAGCTGTCGCAGGCGAATCCAGATCGACCGCGCCAGGGTACGGATCTGATTCCCGGCGTCATTCACGTAGTACTCACGGTCGACGATGTAACCCGTTGCCTCCAAAAGACGAGCCAGGACATCTCCCACCACCGCGCCACGGCCGTGGCCGATGTGCATGGGGCCGGTGGGGTTGGCTGAGACGAACTCGATGAGGATCCGTCCGCGTGCTCCCCGATCGGCGTGTCCAAACCGCTCGCCGGCATCGTGGATCGCCGCCAGGCGCGCCCACCAGTAGGCCGGGGTGAGACGGAAGTTGAGGAAGCCGGGGCCGGCGATGGTCACCTCGCCCACCCCCGGCGGGGTGGTGAGGTGGGCGACGATCTGCTCGGCGATCTGGCGCGGCGACCGTTTCAGGGGGCGGGCGAGCTGCAGGGCGAGGTTGGTGGCGAGGTCGCCGTGGCTGCGATCGCGCGGCTGCTCCAGGAGGATCGCCTCCGGCGGCTCGGCGCCGGGGAGGGTGTCATCGGCGCCACAGGCAGCGATCGCCTGGCGCAGGGCGTGGGTGAGGGGTGCGTGCATGGGGCGCGGAGTCTACCCGGCCGCAGGGGGCGACGTCAGACCCTTCGGAGCGCCCACAATCGTCGGCTCCACTATCGGGATCGCTATCGGGATCGGGATCGACGACTCATGACCCTGCTCAGCCGTCTCGGCGGCAGAGGCTCCCAGGTTCGCGATGAGCATGCGGTCGATGGCGACGGTCCAGACGATTTCGATCCCGATAGCGATCCCGAGCGCGATGCGGGTCACCTGTCCGCCCTCCGCGCCGGGCTGTTATAGTCCGCGCCGCACCGGGAAGCCCGCGAAGAGATCCCGCCGTGTCTGCGCGGACCCTGGGAGCTGCGGCGAGGAAGTCATGAAACTATTCCTATCGGCCCTCGGTCTGGCCCTGATCCTGGAGGGGCTGCCCTATGCCCTCGCCCCGGCCACGGTGCGCCGCATGGCAGAAGTTTTACCGCATCTGTCCGATCAATTTCTGAAGACCTTGGGTGTAATTGTGATGGGGATCGGAATCGTGGTGGTTGCCTTCGGACGGTTCGGGAGTGGCGGATGATGCGCGCCATCGTCCTCCTCGCCCTCCTGTTCGCCGCCCCCACTGCGTCGTGGGCGGCGGTGGAAGAGCTTCACCTCGCCCCCCCCACCGACCCGAACGCGGTGCTGCGCGCCGAGCTCACCACCTACTTCGCCACGGTGCTCGCCGACGACGGTCGCCTCGCCCAGTGGCGCGACGCCTACCTCCACCGGCGCCGCGACTGGCTGGAGGGGAGCTTGGGACGCGCCGCGCGCCTGCAGCCGCGCTTCCAGGCCATTCTGGAAGAGATGGGGCTGCCGCGGGTGCTGAGCTACCTGCCGATGGTGGAGAGCGGCTTTCGGCCGCGCGCTACGTCGATCATGGCCGCCGGCGGCTACTGGCAATTCATCCCCTCCACCGCCCGCCACTTCGGCCTCACCCTCGATCGGTGGGTCGACGAACGGCGCGACCCGGAGATCTCCACCCGCGCCGCGGGCCGCTACCTGAAGCAGCTCCACGCCTCCTTCCACGACTGGCCTCTGGCGCTGATGGCGTATAACAGCGGCGGCGGCCGGGTGCGCGGCATCCTCCGCCGTCTCGGTACCCGCGACTACCGTGAGGTAGTGCGCTCGGTACGCACCCCAGCGGAGACCGCCGGCTACGTCGCCGCCTTTGTCGCCTCGGTACAGATCGCCCTCGACCCGGAGCGCTACGGTGTCACCCCACCGGCCGCCGCGCCGCCGCTGCCGGAGACCGCGGTGGTGAAGATCCGCGGTAGCGTCGACCTCGCCTACGCCGCCCGCGCCATGGACGTGGAGGAGTCGGTCCTCCACCACCTCAACCCGGCCCTCCTCCAGGCGTGCACCCCACCCCAGGAGGCAGGTTACCCCCTGCGGGTGCCGGCGCTCGCGGCGGAGGCACTCCGCGCCCAGCTTGCCGACAACCCGAAGACCCTCTACACCCGCTGGACGACCCACCGGGTGAAGCCGGGCGAGGCGCTACGCTCGATCGCTCGCCGCTATCACCTCCCCATGGAGGACCTTGCCCGCTTCAACCGCCTGAAAGACCCGCGCCTCATCCGCGCCGGCGCCGACCTGGTGATCCCGGTCCCCGAGGGCCATCCGCTACCGAAGGCGACCCGGCGACGGCGCCACCGCCGGCCGCCCCGCTTCCAGGACTACCGCCGAGTCACCTGCACGGTGCGCTCGGGTGACTCCCTGTGGCGGATTGCGTCGCGCTACGGCACCAGCGCCAACAGCGTGCGCAAATGGAACGGCCTCCTGCGTCGCGAGCTGCTCCACCCGGGCGACAAGCTCACCCTCTACGTCCCCAAGGGGACCAAGCCACGCCCGGCGCGCCGCAGGCACAAGCCCACCCGCCTCACCGCCGGAACGCCGCTACCGCCCGACTACCGGGTGGTGGCGGGCGATTCTCTATGGAGCATCGCACAGCGCTACCGGCTGACGGTGGAGACCCTCGCCACCTGGAACGGTCTGCCGGCGAAGCCCACCCTCCACCCGGGACAGATCCTGCGCCTCAAGCGGCGCCCCTTCGTCTTCCACCACGTCCGCCGGGGCGAATCCCTGTGGACGATCGCCAGGCGGTACAAGACCACCGTAAAGGACCTCCGGCACCACAACCACCTTGATAGAGGTGGCGTCATTCACCCCGGCGACAAGCTGAAGATCCCCACCGCCAGCGGCGCCTGAGGGGAGCCGTGGCCGATCAAACTTTTTTGAATCCCCCCCTCGGGACATGGCTCTTTGCAGTTATCCAGGCGGCGGTTTTACTCCCTCCTCAAACCCTCCTGGATCTTCGGCCTGCGCCTCCTACCCCCCTCAGGAGCGCGGGCCACTTTTTTGCCTATTAATTCGAGACCCTCCATGGCGTGGCTCGACCGCATCCCCCTGGTGCCCCTCGCGGTGGTGGCCATCTTCCTCGGCCTCGCCCCGTTCGTCCCCGAGCCGCACCTGGTGGAGAAGCTCCGGATGCTCCTCCACGGCGAGCTGACCCGGCCCCTGGATGTCTTCGACCTGGCGCTGCACGGGACACCGGTGGTGGTCCTGATCGCCAAGCTCGTCCGCACCCTCGGGTGAGGGTGCGCGAAGCGCGCCGGGAGCCGGCTCCTACCACGGCTCCGGAAACCGTGGCGCCATCGCCGCGGGTGCATCGGTAGGAACGAGCCCCGGCTCGCGAGCCGCGCCGCAGGCGCGGCAGGCCCAAGGGGCCTGCTTCGCCGGCAGGAGCCGGCTCCTACCCTCTCTCGGAGGCGTCCATCACCGAGCCAATACACCGGCCCCCTCTCCCCCCCCATCCACGAACCTCTACAGTCGCCCCTTCACCTCTTCCACCGGCGGTAACGGTGGCACCTCGCCGCTGGCGGCCATCTGCCGCAGCCAGACGATCTCGGCGGCGTAGCCGGCGGGGTCGGTGGGGGTCTCCAGGAACATCGGGACGGTGCGGGTGCGCTCGTCGGTGACCAGGTGGAGGAAGGGGGCCACCCCCATCTCACCGCGACCGAGGCGGGCGTGGCGGTCCTTGCGGCTGTCGAAGGCGCCCTTCGAGTCGTTGACGTGGAAGGCCGCCAGGCGGTCGAGACCGAGGAGGCGGTCGAAGGCGTCCCAGGTCGCCTGCCAGCCGCCGTCGCTCACCAGGTCGTAGCCGGCGGCAAAGCAGTGGCAGGTGTCGACACAGACGGCGAACCGCTCCGGCTCCCGCACCCCGTCGAGGATGGCAGCGATCTCCTCGAAAGTTCGCCCGATGTTCGTCCCCTGCCCCGCCACCGTCTCCAGGACCAGGGTGACGTCGGTCGCCTCCGGGTGGTGGTCGCAGATCGCATCGAGGCTCTCGCAGAGGGTGGCGATCCCCTGCTCCAGGCCGGTCTTCAGGTGCGAGCCCGGGTGGAAGTTGAGGAGCTCGATGCCGAGCTGGTGGCAACGCACCAGCTCGTCCTCGAAGGCGGCCATCGACTTGCCCCGCTTCTCCTCATCGGGAGAGGCGAGGTTGATGAGGTAGGAGTCGTGGCTCATCACCGTTTGCAGGCGCGAGCTCGCGCGCGCCTCGCGGAAGGCGGCGATCTCCGCCTCGGTCAGAGGTCGGGTGCGCCAGCTCCGCTGGTTGCGGGTGAAGACCTGCATGGTGTCGCAGCCGATCTCGTGGCCGCGGCCCGGGGAGAGCTCGACCCCTCCGGAGGTGGAGACGTGGCAACCGACGGTGATCCTGGGCTCGGAAGATTTCATAGTCCCGAATGTTCAACCACCGGACGCCACTCCGCACCCACGTCCCACCACCGCGACCGACTCAAACCGTGACCTCTCCCAGCCGAAAAGACAGTCATGCGATCCATCTCATTCCGTGAACAACAGGCAATCCGTGGTGCCATCCAGGTCGGCACCGTGGTGTGGCTGATTCTGGTGGTCGGCGGCGGCTACGCCGGCTGGCAGTTTGCCCAGCCATGGCTCCGCTACCTCCACTTCAAGGCGGACACATCGGCGACGGTGAAGCTCGCCCAGGTGCTGAGTGAGAGCGCCATGCGCGAGCGGATCAACAAGATCACCGAGGACGCCGGCATCTGGATCGACGACCCGGCGCAAGACGTCCACCTCACCTACGGCAAGGGCCACGCCCGGGTGCAGGCCGAGTGGAGCGAGGCGGCGGAGCTCCCCTTCGGCCTCGAGTACTGGTTCGACTTTTCGGTCGACACCCAGGGGTAGAGGTAACGGCCCGCGAAGAGAGGCTGAATGCCTCGCGCAGAGGCACAGAGAGAGGGGGATGTGAGGTGTCGTCTATCGCGCTGCGCTGGGGCTCCGGTGCCTTTTTATCCAAATCGGGATCGCTATCGGGATCGAAATCGTCTGTACCGTCGCCATAGACCGCATACGTCTCGCAAACCTGGTAGCCTCTGCCACCGACATGGCTGAACAGGGTCACGGCTCGTCGATCCCGATCCCGATAGCGATCCCGAT
>CAZRGD010000006.1:7387-20146 GCA_964599505.1 uncultured Nitrospirota bacterium
CGATCCCGATAGCGATCCCGATTTCGATGGCCCCAATGTTCCTCTGCGCCTTGGCATCCTCCGCGCCTTCCTGCCTTCCAGAGCCGTACTCGGTTCACCGCCACCTCAACGCCGGCCGCCAAACGAGGTAAGCTGCTCGCCCGCCGGAAGTCCCGGCCGCGAGCCGCCCGATGCCCTCCCCGATCCGCCGTCTGCGCACCGCCCTCACCGCCCAGTCCGACCTCGGTCTGGCGGTGGTGCCGCGCCGCTGGTTGTCGCTCGCCGAGGCGGCGGCGCGCCGAGCCAACAACCCACCGCCGGTGGTGCCCGTGGTGGCCACACCTGCCCCGGGTAGCGGCGGAACGCCGCCCGCCGACGGCGGCGACCAACCCGACGCCCCCACCCTCGATGAGTTGGCAAAGATCGCCGCCGGCTGCACCCGCTGTGGACTGGCGGGCAGCCGCACCCAGGTCGTCTTCGGCACCGGCGACCCCGAGGCACGGCTGATGATCATCGGCGAGGCACCTGGCGCGGACGAGGACCGCGAGGGTGAGCCGTTCGTGGGGCGCGCCGGCAAGCTCCTCACCGACATCCTCGCCGCCGTCGGCCTGACCCGTGACGCGGTCTACATCGCCAACGTCCTCAAGTGCCGGCCGCCCGGTAACCGTAATCCGGAGGCGGAGGAGATCGCCGCCTGCCGCCCCATCCTCGACCGGCAGATCGCGCTCATCCGCCCCGAGGTCATCCTCACCCTCGGCACCTTCGCCTCCCAGACGGTCCTGAGGTCGGGGTTGGCCATCAGCGAGCTCCGCGGCCGTTTTCATGACCTCGACTCCACCCCGGTCTTCCCCACCTACCACCCCGCCTATCTCTTTCATAACCCGCGCGCCAAACGGCCGGTGTGGGAGGACGTGAAGCAGGTGGCCCGCCGCCTCGGCCTCCCCGAACCGTTCCCGGGCGAGCGCGGCTCCTGATCTTCCGAGCCGGAGACGGGCCCGGAGGCGATCCTAGTCTCCGGCTCACGACGATCGTGACGGCTGCTGCGCCGCCGTCCCCGCGACATCGCTTGCTGCTCCGTCCTAATTTACGAAGGAAACGCATCCCCATGGATTCCACCCTCGACCCCGAGACCCGCCCGCGCCGTACCCGCTCCCTCGCCACCCTCGTGGAGGAGGCAGCGGCCGAGGTAGAAGAGCTCAACCCCATCGAGTGCCAGCGGTGGCTGGCGGCCCACACGAACGCGGTGGTGATCGACCTGCGCGAGCCGAACGAGTACCGCGACGGGGCGCTGCCCGAGGCAATCCACATCCCGCGCGGCGTCCTCGAACCCGCCGCTGACCTGGACCACCCGGACCGCAATGAGAACCTCACCGACGCCGATCGTCCGCTGCTCCTCTACTGCCGCACCGGGGTACGCAGCGTCCTCGCGGCGCAAAGCCTCCAGCGCATGGGCTTCACCCAGGTGGTCTCCATGGCCGGTGGCTTCACCGACTGGGCCCTGGTAGGCGCGGAGGTCGTGCCCACGCCGCCGTCGCCCTTCGCGTAGGCGTCTGTCGGACGGCTGTAGGAGCGGGCTTGCCCGCGAACCCGGTTCAGCCCGCATCTCTCACCGGGTGTCGTCGCGAGAGCGTGCAGGAATCCTACGATGCTGGCCGACCCGTGGTAGGAGCGGGCCATGCCCGCGATTGCTTCGTCCGTCGTTCCGGTGGTCACCCCATCGGGGGCATGGCCCCCTCCTACCGTACGTCGAGGACTCGGACGAGGACGCGGCCAGCAGATTCGGGTAGATGTGCGCTCGCAGTAGACGGCCGGTGAGAAATCCGGGCTAGTTCGGCAAATACTTTGGGAGGAGCGGCAAGATCGCGTGGGCGAGGTCGAGGAGACGGCCCTTGGCCGCCGGCATCGCCACCTCGCGATCGGGTCCGGAGGCGATCGAGGTCATCAAGCGCACCAGGGCGCCGTCACGGCGACGTTGGGTGAAGACGTCGTACATGAGGAAGAGCTTGGCGCGGTACTCGCCGGCGACGATGCGGCCGCGCGAGTGAATCCAGTAGAGCCCCATCTGCCAGTCGAGCCCCTTTTGCAGGGTGACGAGGTTGGCGTAGGCGGTCTTGCCCCGCCACGGCAGGGGCTCGCGCACCCGGCGGACGATCTGCCAGCCGGCGCCCGGGAGGCATGCCGCCGGGTTGTGGATCCGGCTGGCCTCCTCCTGGGTGGCGAAGAAGGGGATGTAGAGGGAGACCGGCGGCTCCCCCTTGCCCCGCTGGTAGTAGCGCATCAGGACCTCGGTCGGACGCAAGACGTTGAGGGTCGCCTGGTCCAGCTTCACCTCTTTCAGGAGGTGGAAGCCGCCGATGTCGGTGGGAAACTCGGCCAGAGAGGTGCGCTCCAGCTTCGGCGGCTCCTGGGTCAGGTCGTGGGAGAACCAGAGCAGCCCCCCGAGGAGAAGGAAGGAGGCGACCACCGCCACCGGCGAGAAGAGGCGCAGACCGAGGTGAGCGCCCGGGGCGCGCGCAGCGGTCACTGGGGTGGCTGGGCCGGTGGTGGGCGGGCCCGGTGACGAAAACGTCGAGGCGTGGGGATCGGATGTGGCCATAGAGTCAGCGGAGATGGTGCCAGAAGTGTGCCGAGAAATAGGCGACGAGGGGAAGGAGGGCGATGAGGAGCCAGGCGAAGAACTTCAAAAAGGCGTTTTGGGCGGTCAGCCGTCCGAAATCGAGCCCCTGCTGGATCGCCGAAACGAGGGCAGTGTGGTCCCCCGCCTCCACCACCGTCACTCCGTGGTACTGCTCCGGGTCACGCTGCATCTCCTCGGCCAGGGGCGAGACCACCGCCACCACCGTGGTACGGGAGAAACGACCGAGCTCGCGCGCCCGCTGGAGCGCCCCATCGCCTTCACGACAGTCGGCGATCACCACCGGGAAGTAGTCATTCACGCCCCTCTCGGGGGCCGGGACACAGACCACCCCCGGGGCGACGTCATGGAGGGTGTCACACAGAGCCTGGTCCTGATCCACGGTCACCACCGCGACACGGCGCAAAGGGTGGTTGCGCGCCACCGGCTGGACCACCTCGCGCCAGCCACGCGGCAGGGGCAGGGCCGCCTCCGGGTTGTGGGTGGTGAGACGGCGAACACGAATGACGATGAAGCCAAGGACCACGGCGACGTAGACCACCGTGAGGGTGGCGGCGATCCCCCGCGCCATGGCCAGGAGGAAGCCGGCAACCCCGAGAAAGGTGGCCACCGCATAGAGGAGCAGGACCACCTGACGCTGGGAAAAGCCGGCGACCAGGAGGCGGTGGTGGATGTGGCCTCGGTCGGGGCGAAAGGCGACGGAGAGCGACGGCATGTGCAGCGGCTTGTCCGGCTGAAAGAGGCCCGAGGCCGCCACCAGACGGCGGATAAAGGCGGCACCGGTGTCCAGCAGCGGCAGGCCGATGAGCAGGAGCGGCGCGCCGATCGCCACCGTCGCCCCCGCCCCCTGGACCGCACGGATGGAGATCACCGCCAGGATATAGCCGAGAAAGAGCGACCCCGAGTCGCCCATGAAGATCGACGCCGGGTTCATGTTGAAGACCCAGAAGCCGAGCAGGCTCCCCACCAGGATCGCGGCGAGGAAGGCGACGTCGCCCTGATGGTTGAGGAGCGCCAGGGCGAAGATCAAGGCGGTGGCGATGGTGGCCAGCCCCGCGGCGAGGCCGTCGAGGCCGTCGATCAGGTTGAGGGCGTTCATCACCCCGACGATCCACAGGACGGTCACCGGATAACCAAACCAGCCGAGGTGGAAGACGTGGGCGAGACCGGGGATCGAGATGTCACGGATGACATAGCCGAAGCCGATCATCACCACCGCCACCGCCACCTGCCAAAACAGCTTGTGCAGTGCATCGAGACCGAAGAGGTCGTCGTAGACCCCCACCAGGAGGATGAGGACGCCGCCGTCGAGGATCTTGTTGATCTCGACGATCGTAAGCGCCACCCCGCTCACCCCGCAGTAGTCGCTGTAGACGATCGCCACCGCGGTGATGAAGAAGGCGGCGAAGATCGCCACCCCGCCGAGGCGCGGGATCCGCGCCCGGTGGACCTTGCGGGCGTTGGGCTCATCCACCAGGTGCCATTCGAGCGCCATGCGACGGACGAAGGGGGTGAGCAGCAGGCCGAGGACAAAGGCGGCCGCGGCAAAGAGGAAGAAGGAGGAGAGAGACATGGGCGCAGGGGAGCGGGGGGCGGTCGACGTCGCCGGATCTCTCTCTCATCGGGTATCGGCCGGGGCGCACTGAAACGGCGGTCCGGACCGCGAGCAGAAACGGCGACCCCGGCCACGAACCTGAGCCACCGGTCCACCATTGTACGCGGTCCTGCGACCCATGCACCACGGTGAAACCCGACCCAGGCGCCCTCAGCGTCGCAAAGGGCGTAGCCGCCCCCCTTGCCCTATCCAATCCGTACCGGCGTTTGACCAGAAAGAGATCGCACTGTTACCCTCAGGGGCTCCGCGCTTGGCGGGTCATTTACTTTAGAAACAAGAACTTAGCATCGCCGTGCAGCCAGATCGGCGCTCTGTCAGAGCGAACGTTCAGGCGCCGCGTCAGGAGGCTTACGTGTCTCACCTCGGATTTCCTCGCCCGCAGGGGCTCTACGACCCACGCAATGAACACGATAGCTGCGGCGTCGGCGCGGTGGCGGATATCCACGGGCGCAGGTCGCACCGAATCATTGAGCAGGGGCTGGAGATCCTCGCCAACCTCACCCACCGCGGCGCCGCCGGGGCCGACCCGGAGACCGGCGACGGCGCCGGCATCCTGCTCCAGCTCCCCGACGCCTTCATGCGCAAGGTGGCGGGCGAGGAGCGGATCGAGCTCCCCGAGGCGGGCCGCTACGCGGTCGGGATGGTCTTCACCCCCCAGCGCCACACCTCCTGCGACCGGTGCCGGTCGATCGTCGAGCAGATCGTCGTCGAGGAGGGGCAGCGATTCCTCGGCTGGCGTAAGGTCCCCACCGACAACAGCCACATTGGATTCTCCGCCAAGGAGGTGGAGCCGCATGTACGCCAGTGCTTCGTCGCCGCCGCCGACGACCTCGACCAGGACGCCTTCGAGCGCAAGCTGTATGTGATCCGGAGGCGGGCGGAAGAATTGGTGCGGGAGCTGAAACTGGAAGGCGGCAAGGCGTTCTACGTCTGCTCCCTGTCGTCGCGCACGATCACCTACAAGGGGCTCCTCATCGCCCACCAGCTCCCCCTCTACTACCCGGACCTGAAGGACCCGGAGATGGTCTCGGCGCTCGCCCTGGTCCACCAGCGATACTCCACCAACACCTTCCCCACCTGGGACCTCGCCCAGCCGTTCCGCTACGTCGCCCACAACGGCGAGATCAACACCCTGCGCGGCAACATCAACTGGATGCGGGCGCGCGAGTCGCTCCTCGCCTCGCCGCTCTTCGGCGACGACATCCAGAAGCTCTTCCCGCTGATCACCGAGGGTGCCTCGGACTCGGCCTGCTTCGACCAGGCCCTGGAGTTCCTGCTGCTCGGCGGTCGCTCGCTGCCGCACGCGATGATGATGCTCATCCCCGAGGCGTGGGCGAACAACCCGCAGATGGAGACACGGAGGCGGGAGTTCTACGAGTACCACGCCACCATGATGGAGCCGTGGGACGGGCCGGCGGCGATGGCCTTCACCGACGGCCGGGTGATCGGCGCCACCCTCGACCGCAACGGCCTGCGGCCGGCGCGCTACCTGATCACCAAGGACGGCCTGGTGGTCCTCGCCTCGGAGGCGGGGGTCCTCGACATCCCACCGGAGGAGATCGAGCGCAAGTGGCGCCTGCAGCCCGGCAAGATCCTGGTCATCGACACCGAGCAGGGGCGAATCATCGACGACGACGAGGTAAAACTCGACATCGCCACCCAGCAGCCGTACGGCGACTGGGTGCGCGCCAACCGACTGGAGCTCACCGACCTGCCACACCGCGAGCGCACCTATCATCCGGACCACGCCACCCTCCGCTCCCGCCAGAACGCCTTCGGCTACACCCGCGAGGAGGTGCGTCAAATCCTCTTGCCGATGGCGATCGCGGGGCAGGAGCCCACCGGCTCGATGGGGGCGGACAACCCGGTGGCGGTCCTCTCCGACCGGCCGGTGCCCCTCTTCCACTACTTCAAACAGCTCTTCGCCCAGGTCACCAACCCGCCCATCGACCCGATCCGCGAAGAGCTGGTGATGTCCCTGGCCACCGCCATCGGGCCGAAGCAGAACCTCCTCGGCGAGACGCCGGAGCACGCCCGGCGGATCCGCATCGACCAGCCGATCCTCACCAATACCGACCTCGAACGGATTCGCCAGATCGACCACCCCCACTTCACCACCCGCACCCTGCGCACCGTCTTTGCGCGTGAGGCGGGGGCCGCGGGGATGGAGGCGGCGCTGGATCAGCTCTGTGCAGAGGCGTCGGCGGCGATCGACGACGGCATCAACTTCCTCGTCCTCTCCGACCGAGAGGTGAGCGCGGAGCTGGCCCCGATCCCGTCGCTCCTCGCCCTGGCGGCGGTCCACCACCACCTGGTGCGCAACGGCACCCGCACCCGCACCGGCCTGATTGTCGAGTCGGGAGAGCCGCGCGAGATCCACCACTTTGCGCTGTTGATCGGCTACGGCGCCGGCGCCATCAACCCGTACCTCGCCTTCGAGACCCTCCACGACCTGGCGGACAGGGGGATGCTTCCGGAGGAGATCGACGCCAAGCTTGCCGAGCAGAAATACATCAAGGCGATCGGCAAGGGGCTGCTGAAGGTCATCTCGAAGATGGGGATCTCCACCATCCAGTCGTACTGCGGGGCGCAGATCTTCGAGGCGGTGGGGATCGGCAATGAGATAATCGACCGCTACTTCACCGGCACCACCTCGCGCATCGGCGGCATCGGCCTCACGGAGATCGCCACCGACGCCCTACGCCGCCACGCTACCGGCTACGGTGAGGCATCCGTCGAGCACGACGACCTCGACATCGGCGGCGAATACCAGTTCCGCGAAGGGGGGGAACGGCACGGCTGGACCCCGGAGACCGTCACCCTCCTGCAGCAGGCGGTGCGCGACGGCGACTACCAGACCTACCAGACCTTCGCCCGCCGGGTGAACGAGCAGCTTCGAGAGCTAAAGACCCTGCGCGGCCTCTTCGACCTCAAGCACGCCCACCCGATTCCCCTGGACGCGGTGGAGCCGGCGAGCGAGGTCGTCAAGCGGTTCTGCACCGGTGCGATGAGCTACGGCTCGATCTCCTACGAGGCGCACTCCACCCTGGCGATCGCCATGAACCGCCTCGGCGGGCGGTCGAATACCGGCGAGGGGGGCGAGGACCCGGTGCGCTTCCGGCCCCTGCCCAACGGCGACCTGGCGCGCTCGGCGATCAAGCAGATCGCCTCCGGCCGCTTCGGGGTCACTACCGAGTATCTGGTGAACGCCGACGAGATCCAGATCAAGATGGCCCAGGGGGCGAAGCCCGGCGAGGGCGGCCAGCTCCCCGGCCACAAGGTGAGCGAGACGATCGCCAAGGTGCGCCACTCCACCCCCGGCGTCACCCTCATCTCGCCGCCGCCGCACCACGACATCTACTCCATCGAGGACCTGGCGCAGCTCATCTACGACCTGAAGAACGTCAACCCGCAGGCGATGGTGTCGGTGAAGCTGGTCTCCGAGACCGGCGTCGGCACCGTTGCCGCCGGCGTCTCCAAGGGCCACGCGGACCTCATCCTCATCTCCGGCTACGACGGCGGCACCGGTGCCTCTCCCATGTCGTCGATCAAGCACGCCGGGCTCCCCTGGGAGATCGGCCTGGCGGATACCCAGCAGACCCTGGTCCTCAACGACCTGCGCGGTCGCACCGTCTTGCAGACCGACGGCCAGATGCGCACCGGTCGCGACGTGGTGATTGCGGCGCTCCTCGGCGCCGAGGAGTTCGGCTTCGCCACCGTGGCGCTGATCGCCGAGGGGTGCCTGATGATGCGCAAGTGCCACCTCAACACCTGCCCGGTGGGGATCGCCACCCAGAACCCCGAGCTGCGCGCCCGCTTCCGCGGCAAGCCGGAGCACGTGGTCAACTACTTCTACTTCGTCGCCCAGGAGGTGCGCGAGCTCATGGCGCAGATGGGCTTCGCCACCATGGACGAGATGATCGGCCACGTGGAGATGATCGAGGCGAGGACGGCGGTGGACCACTGGAAGGCGAAGGGGCTCGACCTGTCGCGCCTCCTCTACAAGCCGGACGTACCGGCGCGCATCGCCACCCACCACGTCCAGAACCAGGACCACGGCCTGGAGAAGGCCCTCGACCAGAAGCTTTTGGAGCTCGCTCGTTACGCCCTCGACGAGAAGAAGAAGGTCGCCATCCAGCTCCCCATCCGCAACATCCACCGCTCCGTCGGCGCCATCCTCGCCGGCGAGATCGCCCGCCGTTACGGCGCGGAAGCACTGCCCAAGGGGACCATCGAGTGCAAGTTCGTCGGCGCCGCCGGCCAGTCTTTCGGCGCCTTCTGCGTCCCCGGCCTCACCCTCACCCTGGAGGGCGAGGCGAACGACTACCTCGGCAAGGGGATGAGCGGCGGCAAGATCGTCGTCTATCCGCCGCGCGAGGCGAGCTTCGACCCGGCGGAGAACATCGTCGTCGGCAATACGCTGCTTTACGGCGCCACCGGCGGCCGAGTCTTCATCAACGGCCGCGCCGGCGAACGGTTCGCAGTCCGCAACTCCGGCTGCCGTGCGGTCGTGGAGGGGCTCGGCGACCACGGCTGCGAGTACATGACCGGCGGCGTGGTCGTCGTCCTCGGCACCACCGGTCGCAACTTCGCTGCCGGCATGAGCGGCGGCATCGCCTTCGTCCTCGACGAAAAGGGGCGCTTCGAGCAGCAGTGCAACCTCGGCATGGTAGACCTGGAACCGGTGACCGACCCGGAGGACCAGCTGCTCCTCGAACGGCTGGTGAAGGCGCACTACAAGCACACCTCCAGCGAACGCGCCCGCGACCTGCTGGAGCGGTGGGCGGAGGTCGTCCCGCGCTTCCTCAAGGTGATGCCCCACGAGTACCGCCGGGTCCTCGAAGAGCGCAAGCGCGCCGCCGAGGCGGGCGGCAACGTCGTGGCCGCCTCGTGAGCCGCTGCACCAACCGCTTTGAACCGCGACCGCGAATGAACGCCAATGGACGCAAATATCCCTGCAACGGAAATCACCCATCTCTCCCCTAAAACGGTAGGAGCGGGCCATGCCCGCGATCCGCGGCCGCAGCAGGCCCCCCAATCTTAAGCACGATTTCAAGATGGGACCTGGGTCGCCGGGCCCACCTGCAGCCCCTCCCGTCTAACCGTACCAACCCACAAGACCCCATCCCCGCATTCGCATTCATCTGCGGCTAAGCACGAAACAACGAGATCCCCATGGGAAAGATCACCGGCTTCTTGGAGTTCCCCCGCGAGCTCCCCGCATACGCCCCGATCGAGGAGCGGCTCAAGCATTTTCGCGAGTTCACCCTCGACCTCTCCGAGGAGAAGATGCGCGAACAGGGGGCGCGCTGCATGGACTGCGGCATCCCCTTCTGTCACCACGGCTGTCCGCTCCACAACCTGATCCCCGAATGGAATGACCTCGTCTACCGCGGCCGCTGGAAAGAGGCGGTGGCGCGGCTGCACGCCACCAACAACCTCCCCGAGGTCACCGGCCGCATCTGCCCGGCGCCGTGCGAGGCGTCGTGCGTCATCAACCTGGAGAACACCCCGGTCACCATCCGCAACATCGAGAAGGTCATCGCCGAGCGCGGCTTCTCTGAAGGGTGGATCGAGCCCCGGCCCGCCGCGGTCAAGAGCGGCAAGCGGGTCGCTGTGGTCGGCTCCGGCCCGGCGGGGCTCGCGGCGGCCCAGCAGCTCGCCCGCGCCGGCCACACCGCCGTCCTGTTCGAAAAGGCGGACCGCCTCGGCGGCCTCCTGCGCTACGGCATCCCCGACTTCAAGATGGAGAAGCAGATCCTCGACCGACGCATCGAGCAGATGGTGGCCGAGGGGGTGGAGATCCGCACCGGCGTCGACGTCGGCGTCGACCTGCCCGCGGACGAGCTCCTCGGCGACTTCGACGCGGTGCTCCTGGCCGGCGGCGCCGCCAAGCCGCGCGACCTGGAGATCCCCGGGCGCGACCTCGGTGGCATCCACTTCGCCCTCGAATACCTCATCCAGCAAAACCGGCGCATCGCCGGCGACCCCATCCCCGAGAACGAGCTCATCGACGCCAAGGGCAAGCGGGTCGTGGTGATCGGCGGTGGCGACACGGGCAGCGACTGCGTCGGCACCGCCAACCGCCAGGGCGCCGCCGAGGTCCACCAGTTCGAGCTCCTGCCGCAACCGCCCGACGAGGCGGCCCCCGGCACCTGGCCCAACTGGCCGATGGTCCTGCGCACCTCCACCTCCCACGACGAGGGGTGCTCACGCCAATGGTCGGTGGCCACCAAGCAGTTCACCGGCAAGGATGGCCGGGTCACCCACCTGCACGGCGTCCGCCTGGCGTGGAACGAGCCGGACGAGAGCGGTCGCCGCCAGATGGTCGAGATCGCCGACTCCGAGCTCACCATGGAGGTCGACCTGGTCTTCCTCGCCATGGGTTTCCTCCACCCGGTCCACACCGGCCTCGTCGAGGGGCTCGGCGTCGCGCTCGACGAACGCGGCAACGTCGCCGTCGACGACCACTACCAGACCTCAGTAAAGAGCGTCTTCGCCGCCGGCGACATGCACCGTGGAGCCTCCCTGGTCGTCTGGGCGATCGCCGAAGGCCGCCAGGCCGCCGCCGCCATCGACGCCCAACTGCGGGAGTAAGACCGGGAAAAGCCGGACCCCCGAGGGACGCGGGGAGACATGCGGAGCAACCGAGCCAGGTAGCTCCCCAGGTGGCACAACCCCGACCGGGCACTCCCGAAAGCGACTCAGAGGCGCAGTCTTCGACAACCTCCTAGAAAGCGCCCCGCCCCACCCCAGTGTCACCGCCCGAGGTGCAGTTGCTGTTGCAGTCCTCCGCGCCCTCTGAGGATCAGCGGAAATAGATCTGTCGTACCGGCTTCCCATGCGGAAATCGGCCCCAAAATGGGGCCGCGGAAGGTCCGACTCTTGCCGCGCGTACATCCCGGCTTGAGCGGACAGCGCGTGCAGCCGCGCGCGGGAGCGCTTCGTGCTTTTCGTGACCTTCGTGGTTTTCCCCCGCCTTTTCAGCTCACCGGCGCACCCGGGCCGGTGCGCCAGTAGTTGAGGGCGTACTGCACCCCCGAGACCACCGCCAGGACCATGGCGACCCAGAGGAAGAAGGTGCCCATGGGACGGAAGGGGATGAAGGGGAGGAACCAGATGTGGTCGGCCAGGAGCATGAGGATGGCGGTGATCTGCGCCCCGACCTTCCACTTGCCGAGCGACTCGGCGGCCAGGACCACCCCCTCGCTCGCCGCCAGAGACCGCAGGCCGGTGACCGCGAACTCGCGGCCGAGGATGATGATGACGATCCACGCCGAGGCGCGCTCGATCTCTACCAGCATCACCAGGGCGGCGGCGATCAGGACCTTGTCGGCGATCGGATCGAGCAGCTTGCCGAGGCGGGAGACGAGGTGGTAACGGCGCGCCAGGTAGCCGTCGAAGAAGTCGGTGATCGCGGCAAAGGTGAAGGTCCACCCGGCCGCCCAGTAGGTGTGGTTGTCCACGATGATCGGGTAGTGGAAGAGGACGAAGAGGGGGACGAGCAGCACCCGGAGGAGGGTGAGGGAGTTCGGGAGGTGCTTGAACCACGGCGCCGGGAGCGGCTCGCTCACCGTGGCCGTCTCACTCGCCGCCCCTGCGTCATCCGTGCTCATCCGAGGTACCCCGCGATGATCTCGTCCCACTGGCCGCGGGCCTGAAAGATCAGCTCCACGAGCTCCGCCACCGCGCCGCGACCGCCGGCGACGGTGGCAATGAAGTGGGCCCGGTCACGGACCACCGCCGGGGCGTCGGCGACGGTGGCGGCGAGGCCGACGCGGCGCATCACCGGCAGGTCGACGATGTCGTCACCCATGTAGGCGACCTCCTCGGAGGCGAGCTGTTCGGCGGCAAGGATCTCTTCGAGGACCGGCAGCTTGCGCAGGGCACCCTGGTGGACGATGGCGATGTCGAGCTCGGCGGCGCGCCGCTCGACGATGGTGGAGGCGCGGCCGGTGATAATCCCGAAGCGGAGGCCGTGGCGAACCGCGAGCTTGATCCGGTGGCCGTCGCGCACGTGGAACGATTTTCCCTCGACGCCCGCGGCGTCGTAGGTGATGGAGCCGTCGGTGAGCACCCCGTCGACGTCGAGAAGGACGAGGCGGATGGCGGCGGCGCGGAAGGTGTGGTTCATGGGGCTCGCTACGCTCGCCCCAGGGGTTAGGGGCTAGGGGTTAGGGGCTAGGGATGGATGGCCGCTGCGCGTCCATTAAATTTTCGTTGGGACCTCAATAGCACACGCAACTTGCCTAGGAGTCTGTCCGCCAACAACATCTCGATGACCTCCCTGAGATTCTCGCGGAGCTCATCCAACGACTCGGCCTGAGAATGCGCACCCGGAAAACCGGCGACGAATCCTACGTAGAGCCCGGTCTCCTGATCGTGTTCGATCTCTGCCGTGAAATGCTGCATGGATTTCTCCCGTCGAGCGTCAACCATAGCCACGACATCCATCAATTTGGTAGCTCTCCCCGTCGGCATCTCATTCAGCCCGAAGGGCTGACCACCCCTAGCCCCTAATCCCTAACCC
>CAZRGD010000007.1:0-2256 GCA_964599505.1 uncultured Nitrospirota bacterium
GGCATCATCTCCCCGGATAACCTCCAACACCTTGAGGTCACACCGGATTCATCGCCCACAGAGATGATGCAACCGACGATCTGGGCGGCCGTGGTTCGTCGGTAGCGCGCCAGGGGGGAGGGTGAGCCGACCGTGGACTGGCGCGGAAGGGTTGGGCTCACGGTCGGTAGGACTCCGGCTCGATACCCTTCGTAGTCTCCGCCCCTCCGTCCGCCGGTGAGGCAGGGTCGGATGGTCGGCGATCCGGCTCGGGTTCCGTCGGCGGCTCCACCGCGCAGGAGGAGGGAGCTCAGCCGGAGCCGGGGAGGATGAGGCGGAGGCCGAAGATGACGCCGACCACCACCAGTACGTGAATCCATTCCATGGGGCGCGGACCCTACTCCCCCACTGCCCGCCTGCGCCAGGGGTGGTTTCGAGGGGGGTTGCCTATTCCGAAACGTCGGTTCCGGAATCCGAGGCACCACCGCTGTTGTCTCTCTCCGGCACGACCACGTAGCGGAGATAAGCGGCGAACTCGCGGATCGACTCGTGGGTGTCCTGCAGGGCGCGGTGGTTGTTGCCCTTCTCCCACTGCACCCCGTAACACGAGCGAAAGATCTCCTTAAAGGAGGAGACGTCCACCATCCGGTAGTGGAGGCGGGCAGCGAAATGCGGCAGGTAGCGGTCGATGAAGCGGCGATCCTGGTGGATCGAGTTGCCGCACAGGACCACCCGGGCGTTCACCGGATAGTGGCGATCGACCAGGGCGAGGAGCGCCTCCTCCACCTCGGCCAACGGCTTGCCGTGAGGAATGTCGGCGGTGAGACCGCTCTCGCCGTGGGTCTTGACGCACCACTCGTCCATCACCGCCAGGGCCTCGGGTGGCTGAAAGACCACCTGGCTGTACTCCTCCAAGGGGTTGAGCTTCAGGTCGGTAACCACCACCGCCACCTCGATGATCGTGCACACGGCAGGATCGAGGCCGGTCATCTCCAGGTCCATCCAGAACATTCGTTTCATCGCCATCCCCTTGCGGCCGCACGCGGTCGCGGAGGGTACCACGCCATCCGCCGGAAACGGCGCCCCCCCACCTTTTCAGCGATGTTCCAAGGGGAGGTACTCGCTGGGGTCGGCATCCAACGCGGCGCGAGTGGGGTTGGACGGCGAGTGGGGTGCAACGCAGTCTTCGACGGGCTCAGCCCGTAGGGAGGGGCGAGAGACGCAGAGTGGGCGGTGCGATCCCCGGAGACCCTCCTCCAGACCGAGATCCGCTTTCCCGCAGTAGATCGGACCAAAGTCCGACAGGCTCTTAGGAGTCTGTCGAACTTAGGCACGATCTACACACCCCTTGTCATCGCGCATCATGCCCATCCTTGCGGCAACGTTGCCTGTTATGGGTGCAGCAACCCACTGAGTACCGAGGGCATTCAGTCCCTCCCTAGAAATGTGGCGGCGAGCTGTTTTCGGCACCGGCGTGCGAGCGGTACGTCGAGCACGAAATCGGTGAATGCGGCGCCGTACAAGCGGCGGAGTCGGCAGCTGAATGGCGGGAATCCAGGTGAATACGAAGGAGGCCTCTGCAGACAACGGCGTGAGGCGCCTCCCGGACGACCGCTGGTACGCATCTTGCTTGTGTGCCGAGGGGACGCCGCCCCCGCACGATGATATATCCCTCTTCTCCACCTCCCTCCACCGAGACCACGGCCCGGGTCAGCGCACCATTCATCGGCACACCACCGGCCGGGATCCTGGAGATCGATTCCCTCCCCGACGGTGGTTGCCGTATGTGCATACGCCCACCCGCCGCGACCAGGGGCAGAGCGGGCGGAGAATCTGAACGATGAGCGCGCCACCCCCCACCGGCCCTGATCGAGGCGTCCTGATCGAGGCGGAGCTGGCGACCCTGTTCGCGGTGAGTCGGGTGCTCAGCCGTTCCCTCGATCTGCGTGCGACCCTGACGGAGGTGCTGCACGTGCTCAACGACGAGGGGGGTATGCACCGTGGCATGGTGACCTTGCGGGAGCCGGTGAGCGGCGAGCTGCTGGTGAGCGCTGTCCATACCGGGGATCCGCGCCGGGTGCGGACGGTGCGCTACCGTCCGGGTGAGGGGGTGGTGGGCGCCATCCTCGCCCGCGGGGAGACCGTGGTGGTGGAGCGTATCGCCGATGAGCCGCGCTTCCTCGATCGCCTCGGGCTCTATGACCCCGCGCGCCCCTTCATCGGCGTCCCCATCCGTGTGGGAGAGGAGGGCGCGGTCGGGGTGTTGGCGGCACAGCC